>JAYUJV010000346.1:0-7140 GCA_043764975.1 Saprospirales bacterium | reverse complement strand
AGGTGGTGGCAGATTTGGAATTGCGGTATATGCCTAAAAATTACAGACGTATGCAAGATAAGATTATGGCGATACTGAACGGCGAAAAGCAGATACATGAGTCGGTTTCGATTCCGAATGTGGGGAATGGTAATGCGAAGTTGGATTATCCGAAAGACGAGATTTGGAAGGCGATTATGAATATGCGGTGTAGTGGGATGGCTTTTTCGGATTCGGAGATTGCGCGTAGGATCCAGCGATATTGCGGTTTGCAGGGCTACGAGATACCGTGCGTGAAGACGATTACGAATATGGTGTCGAGTAAAGAGATACAGTTGCTGAGTTCGGCGATGTATTATGGAAAAGGGAGTCGGAACAGGGCCGCACAGAATTTTAGGACGCACGTACCGTTGGCGAAGCCGCTATATGCTGGCGATTGTTGGCAGATGGACGGTAGCCGTGTGAACTTTATACCGTACATGAAAAACGGAAAGCTGGAATCGCCTTACGTGACGATTGTGAGAGACCTATATAGCGGAGATATACTTGGTGTGTGCATGGCGGAAAGTGAAAGTGAGGCTACTTATATGTATGCGTTGAAGATGGCTTGCGAGAATACTGGTTATTTGCCACATACCTTGGTAACGGATAGATTCGCTGGACATAAAGGTAAAGCGTGGCTTTCGACACGAGAAAAGATGGAAGCGCGAGGCGTGAAATACGAGATTACGAGTGATGCGAATGGTAAGGCCGCGGTGGAGCGTTTTTTTAGGACTTTGCAAGATGTTTTTATGCCTCGGTCGGAAAAGTATTATGGTGAAGGGATATTGAGTAGCACGGATTATGCGCATAGGAGTAAGGAATATATTGCGGAGCAAATGAAAAAGGCAAAGATTGAAAACTATGATTATGCAGCGGCTTATGAGGAAGCGATGTGGGTTTTTGAGGAGTACAGGCACGAAAAAATAAGTACATATAGCAAGAAAGCACGAAAGGTAGATCAGTCGCCATGCCAGGTGCATAATGATAGTGAAAAACCTGGTACGATGCCGTTTGAGACATTGGATTCGATGGTGTTGTTTACGAATTTTAAGCGATACAAAATTATGAATTTGAATCATATCTGTATGACGATTAGTAAGGTGGATTATATCTATTATTTTACGGTAGAGCATCTGGAAATTTTGAAAAAACATACTCATGTGCGTGTCGGTTATGACTTGGAGGATATGAGTTCGATACTGGTATATAGTGATGATGAAGAGCAAAATCTTTTGTGTGAAATACAACTTTTGGAGCGTCCACAAAGATATGGCCAGGCGGCGGATATGGCGGCAGTGGGTAAGCATAAGCAGATTAATAAAAATTTGGATAATGCGATAAAAGAAGCTGCTTTGGAAGCGATGGATGGTGCTGTGAATTTGAATACGATTTATCAAGATTTTAAAAATGGAAAGGATTATGAAGTTGAGACAGCGATTTTTAAAGCGTATTTGGGTAGCCATTCGGATGATTTCGTGGATACTCGGCGAAAGGAAATGTCGAATGAGGAAGTAGATTTGGAGAGTGCGAGGGAGAGGGCGATTAGTCGTTTTTAGGAAGCCCCACCCGACCTCCCCCAAGGGGAGGAGGAGGAATAGAATGGCAGAAAGTACCTAAATCCTCCCCGAAAGGGGAGGACTTGAAAATGGTAAAAGTTGGTTTATTTGGTTTTGGTTAATTGGACGCTGTGGTGTGTAGATACACGCTTTTTGATCGGAGTTGCGGAGCGAAACCGTGCCAGCGGCGAGAGGAGAAAGGTACTATTGAGAACGGTATTTTTTTATTTTTAAAACAACAAAATAGTAGAGTTATGAAACCAAAAGTAACGAGTAATGAAATGGGTAATGTAGGGCCTATTGTGGCTGCTAAAACGAAGTATAGTGAGTTGGATTTGGGCGCACGACTAAATGCCGAAAGGGTCGCAAAAGGTGGTCATTTTTATGCGGTGTACCTTAGGAATCCAGATTTTTTGAGGGCGATGCACCCTGGTATTTTTGACATCGAAATGGACACTGTACAGCCAAGCGAAGGAGGTGCAAATGCGTAGGTTGAACGGATTTTCGGTATTGCAAAATGGGACATTGGTGGTGTTGGGTTGCGTGTTTATATACCAGTTGAGAAACTGGTATGGTATGGGTGCTGACAAGCCGATGGAGCAAGGAGCAAAGGTAATGGCTGTGAGGAAAGTGGCGAAAAATAGGTCCTTGACGGTGGAGGAAAAAAGGGATTCGGTTTATATCTCTAAATACAGGGCCTTGGCTCGGTCGGAGAGTGCAAAGACGAATATACCTGCTTCTATTATTATGGCGCAAGGGTTGTTGGAGAGTGGTAGCGGGCAGAGTAAGTTGGCGAAAGCTACGAACAATCATTTTGGGATAAAATGTAACTCTAAAAAGTGCCACAAGGGGCATTGTCAGAACTTTAAAGATGATAGTCATAAGGACTTTTTTTTGAAGTTTGCGAGTGTGAAGGGCAGTTATATTGCGCACTCGAAGTTGCTCCTGAATGACCGATATAAGCCGTTGCAGAAGTGTGGGCATAGTTATACGGCATGGGCTTATGGATTGAAGGCAAAAGGTTATGCGACTGAGCCGATGTATGCGGAGTTGTTGATTGGGATTATAGAACGGTATGGATTGTATAGGTTGGATTCCTCTCCCAACCCTCTCCTGAAGGAGAGGGCAAAATAAAAAATCCCCACCCAACCCTCCCCAAAAGGGAGGGCTACAAAGAAGTGGGAAATTTTGGATTGTTTTGCATTTTTGAATATGGATTTCGGTGTAGTTTAATTGGATAAAATAACTTTTTGCTGAATGTAGTAAGTTGTAGAGTACAGGTTCGAGCCCTGTCGCCGAAACAAAATCTTCTCCCAACCCTCTCCTGAAGGAGAGGGCAATTAAAACGGAGTGGCAAATTATAGAATAGTTTAACCAAGATTTAATAAGTATTTAAACAACAATTAAGGAACATGGAACAGATAACTAAGGATCGGATTGTGGCGCTGATTGAGTCGTATGTGCTGCGACTTGGGAGTGCGGAAAAGGTGGCTACGAAATGTGGTGTATCGCCGAGCATTATATCGCAGATGCGTAAGGGTGGTTATTCGGATTATCCTGAGACGTGGGCGCGGATTGGCGCGGAGTTGGGCCTGAATGATAGTAGCTGGCAGCTTTGCGATACTTATAATCAGCGTATGATGCACTCGGTGTTGGATGCGGCGAAGAGCAAATCAATGTTTATGGCGATTGCGCACCCTGCTGGCGGTGGCAAGTCGGCGAGCATAAAGAGTTATGAATCATTGTATGCGCTGACTGGTGTGTTTGTGATTCGGGCGGTGGAATGGTCGGCGAAGATGTTTTTGCAGTCGCTCTGTAAAGAGCTTGGTATTGCAGAGCCACATGGCTACGTTTCGGTGCATGGCTACATGGAAAAAGTGGTTTCTTTTTTTAAGGAGCGTGTCAATTACAAGCCGTTGCTGGTTATAGATGAGGCAGATAAACTTAGACCGTCAGCATTGCGTACTTTGATTACGCTATACAACGAGTTGGAAGATCAGATTGGTGTCGTGATAGCTGGCACAGACAACTTGGAAGTGGAGATTACGCGTGGTGTACGCTATAATCGCAAGGGCTTTGATGAAATACATTCGCGATTTGGGCGTAAGTTTATTGCGCTAGTGGGTGCTACGTTGGCAGATGTTCGGGCCATCTGTGCCGCCAATGGTGTGACAGATGCCAAAAAGCAGAAGGCAATATTTGAAAGCTGCAAACCGATACAAGCGACCTTGGATAATCAGTTTGTGATGGTGGTGGCTGATCTTAGACCTGTGAAGCGGGCGGTGATGCGAGAGTTGCTGTTGAATCCTGTTGCCGTTGCCTAAAGGCAACGGCAATGAAAGAATCCCCACCCAACCCTCCCCAAAAGGGAGGGCTACAAAGAAGTGGCAAACTTTTGATTTTATTATTTCATTTTTAAAATTGATAATGATGGCTGAAATAAGTGTAGAGTTGAGTATTGTGACGAAAGATGGTAGAACTGGGTTGCAGATTAGTGGTGATGATGATGAGATAAGTAAGACTATAAGGGGGTTGATGGTTTTGTCGCCGAGAATGCAATGGATAATAGAGTGTGCTTTTCGTGAATATGAGGGACTGAACGATACTGAGGTTGATGCGATACTGGCAAGTGTAGATAAGATTGACGAGGGTGGGATTGAAACCTTTGTTGGCTTTGAAGGTAATTAAATTGATTTTTTCATTTTTAACAAATATTTTATGAAACCACCTGATTTTGTGTTTAGTATAATTGCCAAAGATGGAATTATGGAATTTTCGATTGAAGGCGATGATCACATTATCTCAATGGCACTTTTGGCGATGATTGTTAAAAACAATATAGTGTATGATATATGTAAGGCGGCAACACAAATATTTGACGAAACGCCAACTGATGTATTAGAGGCACATTTAGCAAGGATAGATTTTGTCTTTGAATCAGAGACAGGAAAAAGTATAAGCGACAATTAAATTGATTTTTTCATTTTTAACAAATATAAAACTTATGGCAAAGGCAAAAGGAATTGTGACGATTGAGGCGAAGGCGCAATTGTTGAAAGATTTGCGATTGAAGATTGCGGAACTCGAAAAACAAGAGGATGATGTAGTTGTAGAATTACGCGCGCACGTTACAGAAACGCATCAAACAAATATTGGTTGTATGTTGGCTTATGAGCGATTGGGCGTGGCTAAGATGGTCGGTTTGGAAAATAAGTCGCTGAAAGTGGCACAAGAGCAAATGATCAACGAGCCAGGGCTGGCGACTTACGTAAAAACATCGCTTGATGTTGGTAAGATGTATGCAGCTTTGCAAACTGATAAATCGCTTGTTGGTCATTTGAGCGAAAAAGGCTTAAAGATTGAGCAAGATAAGGCTTGGTATTTTAAGTTGGCGAAGTAAAAGCCCCACCCAACCCTCCCCAAAAGGGAGGGCTTGAAAGAAGTGGCAAAATTTAGAAGTTTATTATGCTCATAATAATGGTATTCGACATAGTTTAATTGGTTAAAACAGGCTTTTTTTAAGGGCTATGTATGCAGGTTCGAGTCCTGTTGTCGAAGCAAAGGTCCTCTCCCAACCCTCTCCTGAAGGAGAGGGCAATAAAATGGAGAGGGCTATAAAGAAGTGGTAAATTATAATACGATCAAACCAAAACTTACTGCAATGTTGAAGAGATATACGATTGCTTTTAAAGATACTATGGGACAAGTAGTGGTGCAATACTGCGATGGTCTTTTGATGTCTGCTAAGATAGAAATGGAAATTGCTGCCGAACAGTTGGACTGGTTCTGGAACTGGTTGCCAAGGCGTGAAGCTGAGTTGTTGGCGGTAAAACACGCTAAAATAAAGGTGACGCAAGTGGTAGCGAATATTGGGTTTACGGATTTTTGGGATTCGTATGGCTACAAAATGGGTAAGAAGGATAAGGCCATGGAGCTTTGGAAAAACTTGAATGAGAGTGATCGCTCTAATTGTTTGCTCAAAATACCGCGCTATAAACGCTGGTTGGCGAGTCGGCAAGTGGAGATGCTGTATCCACAGACTTTTTTGAGTCAGCGGCGGTGGGAGAACGAATTTTAGTCCCCACCCGACCTCCCCAAAGGGGAGGAGAAAGAATGAAGTGGCAAACATTAAGTAATATTTTTATAATGCAAAACAATAATATAGTATGGAGACGCAGGATATGAAGGTAAAGATAAAGGCCATGCACGCGCTGCTGGCACAAAAGGGATTGATGCAGAGTAAGGCGGATATACTGGCGGGCTATGGCGTGGAATCGAGTAAGGATTTGACGGTGACGCAGTTGAATGATTTGCTGGATTGGTTGAAAGGGCAGAAGACGCCGACCCAACATAGACAGGAGCGTGTGGCGGCACCGCCTGAGTTGCGAAAGGTGCGCTCGCAAAGTATGGATTTGCTGACGCGCTTGGGCGTGTATGTGGATAGTGGTAGTTGGGCGCGTGTAAATGCGTATTTGCAACAGCCACAGATTGGGTGCAAGCCACTATATGATACGACGGTGGCGGATTGTGTGGCGCTGAATAAGAAGCTGTATGCGATATTGGATAAGCAGCTGAAAGTGAAAGCAGCGATTGATCATATAGCAAAAAACAACTAAGTAATGGGAATAAAGTTAAGGACGACGGACACGGAATGGTTGGCGGTATTCATGCAGCGCATGGCAGAGCTGGCGCCGTTGAAAGATTTTGAATTGGCAACTGTAACGCTTGCAGAGCTTTACGAAAAGAACTTGAAGTCTTTTATATTGACAAAGGAATTTACGTTGGGTCTAAAACAAAGCGATGCTATGGCACTGAAAGAAATGCTGCTAGAAACTGGGACGAGCGAGGCGTATTCGCTATTTATGATCAATAAATTGGTGGCAAAGATAGAGACATTGCAGCAAACAAAAACTGGAAAATATGCACATACACATGCTCAACAGAATAGTAGCGGTACAGGATTACTACAACAGTATGAAAATGGAAGGTTTCTCTGATGCCTATATTTTTAGAAAATTTATTAAACCAAAGTTTTGGATCTCGAAAAAGACGTTTGACCGATACATGGCTATTCGGGCAAAGGCGATGTTGCGAGAGCTGGAAGTAAAAAAACAAGAAACATGAAAAGAGCGATTTGTTTTGGCATAAATGCCTATTCGCAAAGTCCGATTGGTGCTGGCGGTGGTGCTATGAGTTTGCAAGGTTGCATCAAGGATTCGGAGACGATGGAGGCAATCTTTGATGCCAATGGGTTTGAGACGTCGTGGCGATTTACTGACCATGATGTGAATTATGAGAATCTGCGTGATTTGATTGCACAATTTGCGACGGAAAGCAAAGAGGATGATCAATTGGGGATTTCGTTTTCGGGGCATGGCACGTATCGAGATGCGTACGAAAATGGAAAGTATGTGCGCCATACTGGGATTGTGCTTTGGGACAGGATCTTGTGGGATTCTGATTTTAAGATGATGCTCGCTGCGATACCTGCCAAGCGAGGTGTACAGATTTATGTAGATGCTTGTTTTTCGCAAGACAACTATAAGATGTATAACGGATTGGC
>JAYUJV010000345.1:0-2667 GCA_043764975.1 Saprospirales bacterium | reverse complement strand
GTTTTGTTCTTGTATTCAAGAACGTAATGGCTTCGTTACTCGCAATCCGATAGAGCCATGTATATAATTTTGCCTCGCCTTTAAAATTCGTGATGCCACGAAATACCTTTATGAATGTATTTTGCAACACATCGTTGGCATCATCGTGGTCAAAAACCATGCGGCGAATATGCCAATAAAGCGGCTCTTGATAAGCCTGCATCAGTAAGCGAAAACCTTGGTCTTGTGTCTTTTGCTCCAATAAAAGAGCGACTATATGGTCATCGTTTTGTACTTTCACGTAGCTTTTGTTTCAGGCTTCAATGCGATTTATGCGTCAAATACGACAAACCGCAAAGTCAAATTTATTATTTCCAATCCGCTTATAACACATAGACTGATGTATTTATAAAAGGTTTAATTCGGTATTCATTTTTTTATAAAAAAGACAATTTATAAATAAAAAGTCAGTTTTTTAATTCTTTTGCTTCATTTTTTTGATATATTCATAAAAAATACTATATTTATAATCTTTTTTGAAAACATTTTTAAACTAACTCTTTATCATGAAAAAATTACACCTATTATATGTGCTAATATTTTTAGCAAGTTTGCAGCGTGCAAACGCACAAGTTTGGTTCGACATCGGCGCAAAAGGCGCTTGGGGGCTGACTAGCCTATACAACAAAAACGTATCGGACGACCGTTTGTATAAGTACAAATTAAACACTGGCTACCGCTATGGCGGAAAACTTGGCATCAACTTCGGCAATCACCACGGCATCGCACTCGAAGGATTATTTGCGAACAACAATCAGAAATGGGAATATTCGACGACGGCCAAAAATCCGAATGGCGTAGATACCTTGTTTCGCAACAGTCTCAACTGGAAATCTTTGGATATGTATGTGCTATATCGCTACATGAACGATCGCACGTTTATCGAGATTGGACCACGTTTTTCTAAAATCAACAAAATAACGCAAACAGACTCTAAGTTGCCGAATGTAGCTGATGTATCTGGTTTTTATACACCAAAATTGTTGGCGGCATGCTTCGGTTTTGGTGGATATTTGGGTGGCTCGAATACCTTTTCGACTCAACTCGGTATTCGGATAGAGTATGCCTTTACGGATTTTATCTCTGTTGGTGGTCAAAACCAAGGCTATCCGAATCCGATTCGGAGTGCAGCGAGTTATACAACCTACAAATCCTCGAATCCACTTTCGGCGCAAGTCAGTTTAGAATTTAACTTTGGTGTCGGTGGCTATGCAGAAGCCGCTTGCGGACGCAGAGGTTTTTTCTTGATGCGCAATGATTAAAGACTAAATACATAAAATGTTGATCATAGACGCTTTATGCGGTTTAAGGTAATTTTGCTTAAAATAAATTTGTAAGGGCTTGCGTTTGGCTTAGTGCAAAGCACAACCTGATTTCAAGTTTTTAGAAATATTTAAAAATAACAATAAGTATGAATTTAAATTTTAGTCCGTATCATGCGCTCGTGTGTGGCGGTAGTAAAGGTATTGGCAAAGCAATTGCCAATGAGTTAGCAGCGTTGGGCGCAACCGTTACATTGGCAGCACGTGGTGAAGCTGATTTAGAAAAAGCCCTACAATCGCTACCAACTCCGAACGGACAGCGTCACGAATATGTATGTATAGATGCTAGTAATCTGACGGATATACAAGCAAAAATTGGTGAGTTACTTGCGAAAAAGCCAATACATATACTCATCAACAATAGTGGTGGACCTGCAGCAGGTACAAACCAGTCAGCCGAAACGAGTGCATATTTGGTTGCTTTTGAACAACATTTGATTGCCAATCATGCCATCACGATGCTTTGTTTGTCTGGTATGAAAGCAGCTGGTTTTGGTCGCATTATCAATATTATTTCTACGTCCGTAAAACAACCTTTGGAAGGTTTGGGCGTATCGAATACCATACGTGGCGCGGTGGCTTCGTGGGCCAAAACGCTCTCAAACGAAGTTGCGCCTTTCGGGATTACAGTCAATAATGTATTGCCTGGAGCAACGAGTACTGAACGTTTGGCGCAAATTATCAAAAACAATGCTGTAAAAAAAGGTATCTCAGAAGCTGATGCTGCACACGAAATGGTGCAAGAAATTCCAATGCGTAGATTCGCCACGCCAGAAGAAGTTGCGGTAGCTGCAACTTTTTTGGCTTCGCCAGCTGCTGCTTATATTACTGGTATTAACATCCCTGTGGATGGCGGACGTATTAAAGGTTTGTAAATCAAAGGATTATACAATTACTTAGAAATTTGGGCAATATATAATTGTAGTTTAACGTCCAATATTTTATTAATTTTCAGAAACAATTGGCAATAAGCAACAAGTAAATTTTTGTCAAAAGTTGTTTTTTGCTTGTTGCCAATTGTTTAATTATTTATTAAAACTCAATTTTCATCAATCTTATTCAGATCAATTGATCCGCCCCAAGCATTCATTTGGTGCATAATCCAATTTTGACGTTTTGTGATATAAGCCGTTGGAGATTTTGCCAAAAATTTTCTTGGATTTGGCAATACAGCTGCAATCAAAGCGCCTTCGCTTGGGCGCAAATTTTTGGCTTGTTTGCCAAAATTAATCATAGAAGCGGCTTGTGCGCCATACACATTGTCACCCATTTCGATCACATTCAGATAAGCCTCCATGATGCGCTC
>JAYUJV010000344.1:0-7171 GCA_043764975.1 Saprospirales bacterium | reverse complement strand
TTTGAGCAAAAAAAAGGTTTTTTAATCATAGAAGGTTTTGATGATTTGCTACAAGATGACAAATTCGATGCTAAAAACGATGCCCGAAGAAAAGACATCACGATTGGGCTAAACCTTCGCCGCGATAAATTGGCAAAGTTTCCGATTGCGCTTTTTGTATGCGTTCCTGCCACGGCGGGCAAACTTTACGCTAAAACCATGATGGAAAAAATGCCTGATTTATGGTCGTTTCGTTCGCTGATGTTGGATTTTGAAAAAGAAATGAATGTAAAAAAAGAAAGTAAAATTAAATCAAGTTCTGATTTTGTATTTCCTACAGATTTAGAAAATTATTCTCCTATCTTTCTTAATGCGGAACATATTGCTGTTAAAAAGCAAGAACTCCAAAGATTAAAAAATATATTGGCAAATACGACCAAAGATGAGATAGCATATAGATTAACGCTTTATCCGCAAATCGTAGCAATACAAGTAGAAATTGGTTCGTATCAGGCTTCTTTGAATACTTTGGAAGATTGGGAAGAAATCGTTGCTGAAAATGATAAAGGGAATATTTGGTTTGATAAGGGCGATGTACTCACTTTAATTGGGCAACTCGAAAAAGCTCATTATTATTTTGACAAGGCAAGAGAGTATTTTGATAAAAATAACGATAAAAATAATTTAGTCTTATCATATGAAAAAATAGGCTTTATCCTACGTAAATTGGGAAATCTACGTGAAGCATTGTTAATATTCCAAAAGCAAAATGATTTAGCTAAATCACTATATGAAGATTTTCCTCTTAATTCACATTATAAAAATAATTTAGCAATCTCTTTTTCTAAATTAGGTGATGTCCAAAGTGACTTGGAAAATTTTAAAGATGCATTGGCATTGTATCAAGAATATAACAATATAGAAGTAGAACTTTACCATGATTTTCCAAATAATGTTAATTACAAAAATGGTTTAGCTATTTCTTATTCAAAATTAGGTGATATTCATTATAATTTGGAGAACTCAAAAATAGCATTATTATTTTATCTAGAAGATATAAATTTAGCAAAAGAACTTTGCCGAGACTTTCCCAATAATGTTAATTACAAAAATGAATTATCAATTTCTTATGGGAGATTGGGCGATATTCAATGTAAACTAGGGAATTTACAAGAATCATTACAATTTTATAAAGAGTATAATAAATTAGCAAAAGTACTATTACAAAATTATCCAGATAGTTTATCATGTAAAAATAATTTATCAGTTTCATATTCAAACTTAGGTTCAATTTATTTAGATTTAGATGATTTTGAAAAATCTAAAAAAAATTTTGAAAAATCATTTTATTGTTTTAAAGAACTTTTTGTAAACAACATACAAGATATTAGCTTTAAAAGTAATTATGCAGAAGCATTAGCAATTGATAATGCATTAAATTTATTATCAAATAAACCTACTAATACTGCATCAATCAATAAAGCATTTGATATTTGGCAATCTTTATTCAAACAAACTACAAAAGAGTATTATACTAAAAAGATAAGTATTTTAACTAAAATGACGCAAAATGAAGGTAATTTGAAAGCGTTAATTAAGGAATTAAGTAGTTTCTAAAAGAAATAAAAAAAAACGCTAAAATATTGACAATCAATAATTTAGCGTTTTTTATATTTTTAATAAATCAATGACAACTTTCATTTGTTGCGCTGCTGTTGTTTCAATTTTGCATCAATCATTTCATCAGTAATACCTTTTTCAGAAATAGCTTTTTCTATTGCTTCATGTAAATTTTGAGTATGGTATTGAAGCAATAATTTTTTTATTTCTTTCATACGTTGTTCAGGCATTGGACGACTAAAAAGTCGCAATAACATCATTTGAGTCGTATTAAGTGGCGCTTGAATATTTGAAGTTTCCATACTTTTTTATACAAAGTTAATATTTCTCGATTATATTTCAAAATTTATTTTACAAATCAATCAACTTAATCCCTTTATCTTGAATTTGGATTTTCTTTTCTTTGTATAATGCACCAACCGCTTGTTTGAATGTTTTTTTCGACATTTTCAACAAAGCGTAAATATCTTCTGGTGGACTGTTGTCGTTTACAGGTATGAAACCATCTTTTTGAGTTAGCACGTGTAATATCATAGTGGTTGCATCGCCAATTTTGTTGTCATATCCGCTTGTAGAAAGCGTCAAATCCAAGCGCCAATCTTCGCGCACACGCAATATATAACCTCTAAACGATTGACCGACTGTAATTTTTTGATAAATATCGTTTTCGTACAATACGCCCCAAGTCGTACCGTTCACGATAGCTCTATATCCGAGTGGCGTTTTTTGAGCAATCATGATTTGCACTTCTTCGCCTTTCGTATATTTTCCGTCTGTATCTATTTCTTCTATGTAACGATTTAGACGCGTTGTGCCAATCAATCGATCTGTTTTTTCATCAAAAATAACGCGTACGATATGCGATTTTTGTTCCTCAATCGGCACAAATTGCTCACGCAATGGCACGAGCAAATCTTTCATCAAACCCCAATCCATGAACGAGCCAAAATTTGAAACGCCAACGCATTTCATAAATGCAATCTCGCCCACCGTCGCTTTTGGATGTTCGGTTGTGGCTATCAATCTATCTTCACTGTCGCAATAGATAAATACTTCAAGTTCTTGACCGACCATCAAATTTTTTGGTACATAACGGATTGGCAACAAGATTTCTCCAGCCGCGCCACCATCAACGAATGCACCAATTTCTTCTTTTATTTTGACAACTTCAAGTTTGTTGTATTGACCTATTTTTAACATATTTTTTACTTTTTTCCTAGTTTTGCACGTTCTTCTTGCGCTTTTTGTTGCGCTTCCATAACGGTTCTGATTCTTTCGCCGAAACCACCACCTGGCTTTTTCGGTTTATTTTTGGAGGCTTCCAACTCCGCTAATACTTTATTTTGATCTATCAAATAATTACGCGTAACCAAAGTTTGAGCAATGTTCAAAAAGTTTGAAAACACCAAGTAACAAGTCAAACCAGACGCATAAGTATTGAAGGCAAACATGAACATAATTGGCATCATGTATTGCATATAACCCATGGCTGGATTCGCCGAAAAGTCCATGTTACGGCTATTGTACCAAGTATAAGCTAAGGTAGAAATAACCCACAACATCGTAAATAAACTGATGTGATGACCGAAAAACGGAATATCGAAACCGAATTTTAACAAATCATCATAAGAAGTCAAGTCGGTTGCCCACAAAAATGATTGTTGTCTAAACTCAATAGCGGCAGGGAAAAAGCGATACAAAGCTAACCAAATTGGCATCTGCAACAACATCGGCATGCAACCACCAACTGGATTTACGCCATACGTTTGGTACAATTTCATGGTTTCCATCGACATTTTTTGTTGATCTTCGCCATGTTTTGCTTTCAATTTGTCAATCTGCGGTTTCAAAGCCGTCATACGCGACTGGCTTTTTATCATACCGAATGACAACGGAAACAATACTGCTTTTACGATTAAGGTCAAAACCAAAATCACAAAACCTTTGCTACCTATAAATAAGGCCAAAAAGTTGAACAACGGACGAATAATCCAACGATTGATAGTACCAAATATACTTGAACCAAAAGGAATAATATCTTGAACATCAAGTTTGTATTCCGACAAACGATTGTATTCATTTGGACCAGAATAAATCATCATGTTAAACGTTTCGCTCGCAGAGTGATTGAAAGGTATATTGATTTCAGAACCAATACGCTTCAAATCTTCTTCTGCATCTGTTTTCATTTCTGTCTGTACAATCGCGTTGGCAAATGGCGTGTTGGCAGCAATCAAAGTTGTATTAAAAAACTGATTTGTACCAGAAACCCAACGAACAGGTTTTTCAACTGCATTAGCCGTTGTGTTTCTACAATTACAATAATCTGAATTTTTATCAACTTCCTTGAAATAAACCGTAGAATAAGTGCGCTCGTAGGCTTGGTTACGCTCCAATTTATCCAAGTAGTTTTGCCAATTCAAACGGATTGTATTTTGATCACGTACAAGCACATCCTGCAAACCCTCAAGTCGAATATCATAATTCAAGTTATAATCGCCTGATAATGAGTACTTTTGCTCAAAATATTTACCGTCACCAGCTGCTGCACGAAACGAGATTGTGCTTCCAGACTTAGTCGGCGTAAAATACAAATCATTTGTATTTACATTTCCAACACCATTGACTGGCAAATAATATTCAAATTTATTTTTGCTGTCTTCAAGCAAACTCAAAGGGCCACGCTGTTCAATATTTTTGTCGTCATTGTAAGATTTTTGATATTTTTTCAAAAATACTTCTTTTATACGACCACCTTTATTCGTAAAAGTTATTTTTATAAAATCGTTTTCGATAACCTCAGTTTGCTCTGAACCAGAAGCGGCATTGGCAAATGCGCCAAATTTGCTGTTCAATAACTGCGTATTTTCGGTTGGCGACAACACAACTGGCGCTGTCACAACCGTAGTTGCAGGAGCAGTAGTTGTCGATTGATTGTTTTGTTTTGCTGCTTCAGCAGCAACTTTAGCTTCGTTTTCTTTCTGAGTCAATTCGTCTGGTTTATTGACGTAAGTCCAAGCGAACATCAATATAAAGATGAGCAATAAACCGACAATTGCGTTTTTATTTTCTTGCATTTTAAAATAGATATGATAAAAATTAGTTACCTGATAATATTTCGTTTACTTTAGAATTGTAAAACCACGCAAAGGTAATTTTTTTCCATTGCTTTTTTTCAATATTTCGATAGATATTCTAAAAAAGTCGAAATACGAGCGATTTTGGCTACTTTACAAAAAACTTAAATTTTAAAAACTTCTTTTTTTTAATAAAATAGCATTGCAAACAAAAAAAACGCTTCCTTTCGGGAAGCGTTTTTGTAAGTATTATGCTGTACTACTTGAGGTTTTACCCTTTTTACTAAAATTTGTCTATTACGAATTGAAACGTAAGTTTCAAAATTAGTGAAATTATTTATCTACGATTCGTGTAATTCGTTAATTTGAGTGAAATTCGTGTTAAAAAATAAGTAACATTTGCTTTTTGTATCAAAAGGGTAAAATCAAAAGCATATTGGTATGTATAAAATCTAACATCATAATTGTAATTGACTAACCGACTAACCGACAATTTTGACTAACCGACTAATCGCCATTACCTCATCAACGTCACATCGCCTTTGAACTTGATTTTCTCTCCGTTTTTGTACGTGATTTCGCAGACATACGCGAACACATCGGAGTTCATTTCTTTGTTTCGGAACGCGCCGCCCCAACCTGAACTCGGATCGTTGGGTTTGAAATCTTGTTGGTCGAACACCAAGTTGCCCCAACGGTCAAATACGCGTAAGAAATCGACTTTCAAAATCGCTTTTGCATCAATAAATATCGTAAACACATCGTTGTTGCCATCGCCATTCGGACTAAATGCTGATGGAATATACGGTTTTACGATGTCCACAAATACACCGATTCTGTCGGTGGCAGGACAACCGTTTTTGTCTGTCAGCGTCGCCGAATATATCGTCGAAACCAATGGCGAAGCGATCGGTTCTATACATTTATTGCAACTCAAACTCGCCGCCGTTGTCCACACAAAGTTGTCGCTTTCGCTAATTTTTGTAACCGTATTCAACTTTACCGAATCACCCAATGTGATGAATTTATCTTCGCCCAATTTCAAATTAATTTGGCTTGCTTCTATCAATTTGGCCGTCGTACTCCATTCACATCCGCTTGCATCTAAGATACTTATTTTATAACTCCCTGCTTTCAAGCCCGTAAATATTGGATTTTTGCTATACGTTCCACCGTTTATTGCATACATAAATGGTGCTGTGCCACCTACAATATCCGAGATTTCGACACTACCTGTTGCTTCGCCAAAACACTTCGGCTGCACAATCTTGATGTTTCCACCCGACGGAATATTGTCGTTTGTCTTGATCACAATCGTGTCTTTGGCCACACAACCTGTTTTCGTGTTTTTCACTTCCACGACATATATTCCTGCCTTGTTCACAATCGGTTTGGCAATATTCGTAGCACTGATGCCACCATTATCTGGCGTCCATTTTATCGCAATATCAGCACCTGTTGAGCTGTTGCCACCAACCGTTATGCTTGATTTATCGCAGTTAAAACTATCGTCTTTACCTGCATCGGCCGTTGGCGTTTCGTTGATGATTACGTTTACCGTTTCGTCATCGCCCGCACAAGCGCCGTTGGCTGCAAACACATATTTGAAGCTATAAACGCCTGGTGTTGTCGCTTTCGTATCGAAAGTTGCTGCCGTGGCGTCCCAACCTTTTGTGGCATTGGTTTCCCATTTTCCACCATCACTTTCGCCTGTCAATTCATCACGTAATTTGATGATTTTGGCCACATCATTACACAAAACCGTTGGTACATTTGCCACACCCGATGTGAAGGCATCCGATACTTTTACGCTCACTTCTGCCGTATCACTCGGACAAACTGCCGAACCTTTTATGATGTATCTAAACTTGTATTCGCCAATCGCTATGCCTTGCGTTTTGAACGTTGCTTTTGTCGCATCAAAACTATTCGTTGGTGCTTTTGGCGTACTTATGTCGCTCCAAACACCATTTTTATCATTATTTTTTAATAAATCATTCAAATTTGTGAGCGTTACACTTTGACTACAAACCGTCGTTCCACCTGTTGATTGCCCTGCATTTGGCGCTTTTTCAATCACTATTTTTTGTTGTGAAAAACTCGGACAACCTGGTGGCGGCGTTTTCGTAATCGTGTATCGCAAGGTATATTCGCCTGCATCTGCACCTTTTCCATCGAATACATTACCACTAATCGTCGCCGATTGATTGCCTGTTGGTTTGGCGGTTATCGTCCATGTTCCTGCTTCCGTTGTCAAGGTAATGGTCGTCAAATCTAAGGCGCCGTTGTCGTTACAAAGCGTGCTTGGTGCTTTGGTACTCACGTCCAAACATTTACAATCATTGACCGTAATGGTCGTTGTGTAATCCACATTTTGACATGGTGCAACTGCCGTATTGGTTGTGTATTTAAATACATAATTACCTGCTTTTACCCCCGCAAAATTCAGTTTTGGGAATGTTCCCGATGCACCCGATTTATCCACATCAACCCAA
>JAYUJV010000343.1:0-2679 GCA_043764975.1 Saprospirales bacterium | reverse complement strand
CCTCTGAAATCAATGTTAAAGGTTTTTCTGTCGAAAAATCGAATGACGGCATTTCGTTCAGGGCTTTAGAAGAAAACATATTGGCTAAGGGCGCAAGTTTCAACACATATATGTATGTAGATGCTCATCTTGAAACTAAGAGTTATTATCGCTTATTGATGAAAGACAATGATGGCTCTAGCAGATACAGTAAAGTAATCTTTGTGGACAATAAAAACAAAGCAACTAAATTAATGATTTATCCAAATCCATCTTTCGAGCAAGATAACATGAACGTACGTATAGATGGCGCTCAAGAAACGAATAACAACTTGAAAGTTATCGTCAGCACTCAATTAGGCGCAACTTTGTTTGAACTCGAAGGCGATAAAACGTATTTAGAAGAAAATCTACAAACAAGATTGGCCAATTTGCCACGTGGAATGTATATCCTCAACTTACAGGACAATGACCAAGTATTTGCCACAAAATACATGAAGCAATAATTTGAAGATTGACATTATTCAAAAAACTTACAAACACAAAAGGCTTTGCGATGCAAAGCCTTTTGTGTTTGTAAAAAATAGAAAAAAATAGAAGATTTTGCTTCAACTCCTATAATAAGGAATTTAATATATTTCAAAATATGTCACTCCTACGGAGTTCAAAAACACGTCGTGGATTGTAGATTTTTACCAACATGTCATGCCTAACGGCATTTTCTAAACAAATAATGCCGTTAGGCATGACATGTCGGTAGCTTATAATTAATACACAAGCCCATCAAAGCTCAGTATGAGCGACATATTGAATCTATAGGTATATTTCTCCTTGTCGTAGGAGTTGAGCCAAGATTTTTTTAATTAAAAAACTGAAAAAAAAGTGCTTTTTTTTAGATTAAATTTTGAAAATTAGTTTTGAAGCCAAATAAAGCAACATTTATCCATTCAAAAGTTCATTCATTCCATATTTTATTAAAAAAACTATCATTTAATCGTAAAAAAAGGAAAGAATGATTTTTAAAACAACAAAATTTGATGTACCTTTGCAGCGAAATTTAAAGAAGCATAACAAAACGCCTTAGTTTTGTGCATTTTTAAACAAATTCAGCTTTAAAACGTCAAATTCGTGAAAGTGATTCAATTCAAATCTATCGTTAGTTATACAATATTGGCTACTGCGCTTTGCATCATGCCTATCGCTGCATCTGCTCAAGAACATCACGCAGCCGAAACAACTCCTGCAACGCATACTGAACATAGTGTAGAGGCAAAATCAACATCAGCTGCGCCTGAACATGCAGCAGAAATGACACATACAGAAAATCACGAAGCAACTACTGCCGAAAGCGTACATACCACTCCTCATGCTGAAGGCGGACACGCTGAACACATAGAAGGTGTTGGTCCAGACGGCAAATATAATCCTCAAGAAATGATCATGCACCACATTGGTAACTCAAATGAGTTCCATATAGTAGGTGAACACGAAAACTCAATCTCTATTCCGCTTCCATGTATATTATGGTCTAAGTTAGATGGTGTTACGACATTTATGTCGAGCAAATTACACCACGGCAAGATTGCATTTAATCGCTACGTGTTGGATCATGGTGTGGTGGGTCGTATCAAAGATATGGGCGTATTTCCAGCAGCAGAAACAGAACTTGACGAAATCGTACACGAAAAAGATGGCGAAGTTGAAACAGCTTACGCTATATATAAAGGTGAAAAATTTGAAATCGAAAAAGCAAGTAACTTAACTAAAATGAGTTCTTTCATCGACTTTTCAATTTCAAAGAATGTGTTCACGATGTTATTGTCGTTGTTATTGTCATTCTGGATATTTATGACCGTAGCAAAACGTTACAGAACAAACGCAAACCAAGCACCAAAAGGGATTCAAAATCTTTTTGAAGTGATGATAAACTTCATCATAGACGAAGTAGCAAAACCAATGTTGGGTGTAAACTACATGAAATATTTACCTTTCATTTTGTCAGCATTTTTCTTTATTTTGTTCAATAACTTGATTGGTTTGATTCCTTTGTTCCCAGGTGGTGCAAACGTAACAGGAAACTTATCTACAACTATGGCGTTGGCCTTAATCACTTTCCTTTTGGTAAACCTAAACGGCAATCGTGATTATTGGAAGCACATATTCTGGATGCCAGGTGTACCAGTGCCGATGAAAATATTTTTAGCACCCATCGAATTTTTGGGTGTATTCACAAAGCCAGTATCTCTAATGATACGTTTGTTTGCGAACATCACGGCAGGTCACATCATCATTTTGAGTTTGGTTAGTTTGATTTTCGTTTTCGGTAACGCAGGTCAAAGCATGGGCGGTTCGGTTGCAGGTGCAGTGGTAGCAGTACCATTCACAATGTTCTTGAACGTAATCGAAATCATCGTAGCATTTATACAAGCGTTTATCTTCGCAATCTTAGCAGCATCATATATAGGTGCAGCGACAGAAGTACATGCGCATGATGATCATCACTAAAAAAATAGTCAAAAATGTCAGTTAGTCATTTTTGTCGGTTAGTCTTTGATAATAAGTAAAATACAACACATTGATAATCAATTAATTGTATTGTTTATAATAATAATTTTCATTTTTTAATAAATAAATATATACATTATGTATTCAGCAATTGGAGCAGGTTTAGCAGCGATTGGAGCTGGTATTGGTATCGGT
>JAYUJV010000342.1:0-7182 GCA_043764975.1 Saprospirales bacterium | reverse complement strand
TGACTATTTATGATTCGCCTTGGCCTGGCTTCACGCCTGACTTGATGTCGATACTTTTGGTAGTGGCCACCCAAGCAAAAGGCAGTGTTTTGATACATCAAAAAATGTTCGAGAGCCGCTTGTTTTTTGTGGATAAGCTCATAGACATGGGCGCGCAAATTATCTTATGCGATCCGCATCGCGCTACTGTGATTGGTCTTGCGCGACAACATCAGTTGCGTGGTATAGAGATGAGTTCGCCCGATATTCGCGCAGGTGTTGCGCTCTTGATTGCAGCCATGTCGGCTAAAGGTAAAAGCATTATCCGCAACATCAATCAGATAGATCGTGGTTACCAAAACATAGACCAACGCCTCAATGCCATTGGCGCAGAGATTCGTAGGGTTTGATTTTGTGTTGATTCAAATAAAAAAAAGCGTAATATCGGTTTTGAAGTGATATTACGCTTTTATATTTATAGCAATCTTTAAGTTAAAATGCTTAATCCTTGATCATACGATCCAAGATATTTTTATTGACCACGACTGGATATGCTTTTTCGAGATCCGTCAACCATGCTTTTTCGAGATACTCTTGGTAATCTGCGACTACATAACCACGCGATTCGGCTAAGGTTTTGATGGATGGCGACAATACTTTTTCTATTTTCAAGAAACTCATAGAGTTGTCGCGAGCATTGACATCCACGGTGGTCAATGCGCCTTCTTCCCATTTAGCGACAGCGTCTAAGCCTTTGTTTTTGCCTTTTTCGATGGTTTGCGTGCGCACTTGTACGATTTCTTTATCTTTTTCATTGAATTTCTTCAATACTTTTTCATAAGATTTGCGCTTCGCTGCTTTTTGGACATCTTCCAATTTGTCTTTAGCCGTTTCTTTCAATGTATAATTACTCACGACTGCGCGCGTGTCCCACTTATATTTTTCTTTGCCTTTGTCATAAAAAGCAGCCAAACCAAGTGTGTCCTGCGATGCTTTGTCCCAAACGACACGTTTTGTGGCTTCAAACAACAAAATACCTTCTTCGTATTCGCGCATAAGCGACTTGAAATCTGGATATTTGGTGTCTAATTGTTTTTCTTCGTGGCGCAAACAGCTTTCGTTCACGAAGTCGCGATACAACATTTTTGCAGCTTCGGCTACATCTTGATTTTCTGGAAAACTCAAACGCTTGCGAGAGTTGTTGTTTAGGTAATCCGTAAAATCGCCAACGTTATAGGTTTTGGTTTTACCAAAAGTAAACATCGGCGCAGTTGATTTCACATCTGGTGCATGCCACTTATAGGTAACAAAATCTGCATTTTGCTCTTTCACAAACGCATCGAGTGCGCCATTGGTTTCTGAAAACTGACCTTCGCTTTTGATTCGGTTAATCATGGCTTGGTTTGCGATTTCGTAACGACCATCGCGTTGTACTTTGCCTTTTAGTCGGCGTTTTGCAATCTCGTAAGCCTCCATCGGTTTGCGACCCATGCGCTTCATGATGTGCCAACCGACACTGGTCTCGAATGGAGCAGATACATCGCCATCAGCAGCCAATGCGAAAGCGGCATCTTCAAAAGCCAATTCGTATTTGCCGATACCGAAGCCGCCCAAAAATCCGCCTTGTGCTGCAGTAGCGCGGTCTTCGCTATGTTGTTGTGCAACTTTTCCGAACTCTACACTACCGTTTTTGATGATGTTATAAAGGCTATCTATTTTCAAGCGAGCAGAAATAGACTTACCATCTAATTTACGAATCAAGATATGCGCCACTTCTACTTCGCCGCGTGCTGGACGTTTTGCATTTACGCGCACGATGTGGTAACCCAAATCTGAACGTACAATCGTAGATAAGTTGCCAACGCCAGTGTTGTAAGCGGCACATTCGAGGCTATAAAATCCGCTTGGGAACATAGCTGTCATGTAACCAATACGGCCATCGTTGTTTTTTACGCTTGGGTCTTCTGACACTTCGCGCGCTACGTCAATAAACTTTTCGCCTTTTTGTAAGCGTTCAGCTATTTTATTGATTTTCATAAATGCCTCTACGGTATCTTTTGGCACCGCGTTGCGTTCCAATTTTACCATAATGTGGCTAAAATCAACATCAGATTGCATACGTTCGTAGGCTTCTTTGATAAGGGTTTCGGTTACTTCTTTGTCCACCAAATAGGTATTGGCCAATTGCTGACGATAACCTTCTAGCTCTTGGTTGAGTGCAGTGATGGTATCGAGTTTCATTTCTTTGGCGCGCTGTACTTTGCGCTTGAACTTTACGTAAAGGTCCAAATATTCTTCAACGGACTTGCGAGAATAATCTGCTTTTTCGCCGTTCGTCTTGCCATAAATGTACTTAAATTCTGAGGTAGAAATAGAAGTATTGCCGATACGGAATAATTCTGGATCTTTTGAGCTAACAACTGGAGTGGTTTGAGCCTGAGAAAGTACCGCTACAAAAACCGCCGCGAGTACCAATAATAACTTTTTCATACGATTATTTAATATTATTAATTTTTATAATGTCAATAAAAAACACTGCAAATATACGTATTATGCTTATATATTGTTTCATGTATTTGTCAATAACGTTTTTATAGACGGATAATTTGGATTGTTTAAGAAAAATTTAACTTAGAGCGTGTATCTTTGTGTTTTATTTGAAAAAAAATTAGTAAAAAAACTTGGGCATACTGTAAAAGTGTGGAATATTAGTTGTTTTTGGATTCCTCATTCAAATAAGCAATAGACAATTGGCAAATAAGCAATGATTATATCAACAAATTGCTTATTGTCTATTGCAAATTATACTGAATATTGAAGAAGGTCTCATAAATTTCACTTTATTCGATGAATGGCTAAGTTGTTACAAAACTTAAAATAAAGATGTTATACCGAGGCAATCAAAAATGGCCTTTTCTGATTACGAATACGCTAATCACAACGGCAATCATTAGCACGATAGCGTTGTTGTCCGAAAAACTTTCGGCTGGCAATGAAGAAGAACTACAAGGTGCATTCAAGTATTATGTGCTTGTGGGTTTGTTTTTTGGTGTGTTGGCCAGTATTTGGCAATGGCGTCAGCGTCAGAAAGAAGATCAAAACGAAGCACAATAATATGGCAAGGATTATGGGTATTGACTACGGCATAAAGCGAACTGGCTTGGCCGTCACAGATCCGTTGCAGATTATTCCGCGACCATTGGCAACCGTCGAAACGCCCAAACTGATGGCGTACATCAAGCAGTTTTGTGCCGAAGAAGAAGTGGAAGCCTTCGTGATTGGCGAACCGACACATAAAGATGGCAACGACACGTATCTGACACCCATCATTCGGACGTTTGCGGAGGATATTCAAAAACTTTTCCCAGATTGCACTGTTACGCTTTGGGACGAGCGCTATACGTCAATTGCTGCCAAACAAGCCATTATTGCAAGTGGCGCAAAGAAAAAAGAGCGACAAGATAAAGGTTTAGTAGATCGCATCGCCGCCGTTATTATTCTGCAAGAATATATGGAGCGTTCGGTTTAGATTAAAAAAAAGAGGTTCTTTTAATTTTTTTGTGGAAATACATAGTGCAACAAGTTTTTTGTATTAGCCCAAAAGTATTAAGTATTCAAGTCGAGATAATAAACTAATAATGAACTGTTTAAGTATTGTAAAAACTGAAATACTTAATACTTACATACTTAATACCATAAAATAATTGAATAGAAAATAGACACATTGAAGTTACACCACAAAGATTTTGAAAGAACTAAAAAAGATAAAAAAGAATTAAAAATATGGAGTTAGAAATAACAGACCACGTAAAAAATATATTGGGTTTGCATTTACCTACCGATCCAAGATGGGTAAATTTGGCCGAAATGGATTTGGCCGAAATTTTGACCGATCATGCTTATTGTGAACAAAAAGCGGCGACGACTTGTATCACGCTCATACAACGTTATTTTGATTATCCAAAAATAATAGATGAATTGGCGCCGATTGTGACCGAAGAATGGGGGCATTTTCGTCAAGTGTTGGGCGAACTCAAGAAGCGAAACTTAACTTTAGGCATACAACGAAAAGATGTGTATGTCAATAAATTGATTGATTTTCAGCTAAAAGGTGGCAGCCGCGAAGATCGTATGCTCGATAATTTGTTGCAAATGGCACTCATAGAGGCGCGTAGTTGCGAGCGATTCAAGCGTTTGAGCGAAGGCCTTACAGATGATTATATGCGCAAGTTTTACCGAAAGTTTATGGAGAGCGAAGCAGGACATTATACGACATTTATTACGCTCGCTATGGAGTATATTCCGAAGGCAAAAGTACAGGCGCGCTGGAAACAATGGCTCGCTTATGAAGCTAACTTGATGGCCGAAATGGAAGTACGCGGCGATCGAATACATTAAAAAGGGGATTAAGGAAATTAAGGAAATTAAAATAATTAAGAGAATTAAAATAATAAGTAATAACTTAGGCATTCGTTAAGAAGATAGTAAAATCGAAGTTTTAGGCATTACTCGTTTCAATAAGCAATAGACAATAGGCAAATTTTGCTTATTGCAAATTGCACTGAATATTGAGCAAAGTTTTATCATTTTCGTTTTGTTTAATAAAGGGCTAAGGAGTTATAAAAATTAAGATAACAGACTATAAATCAGTTATTTACCATTTTATTAAGATTATGATTTTACCAATATATGCTTACGGCCAAGCCGTTTTGAAACAAGTCGGAAAAGAAATTTCGGCAGATTATCCGAATCTGGATACGCTTATCGCTAATATGTGGGAAACGATGTACAATGCGCATGGCGTTGGACTCGCTGCGCCTCAAATCGGCCTTGCGATTCGCTTGTTTGTGATTGATACCGAGCAAATAAAAGACGAAGAAGATGATACTTTGGGTTTCAAAAAGGTGTTCATCAATGCCCAAATATTAGAAGAAACTGGTCGCGTGTGGGCTTACGAAGAAGGCTGCTTGAGTATTCCGAATGTACGCGGCGATGTAGAACGTGCCGCCAATATAAAAATCAAGTATTTCGATGAACATTTCAAAGAACACATTGAGGATTTTGATGGCATTGATGCACGTGTGATTCAGCACGAATACGACCATATCGAAGGGCTTTTGTTTACCGAAAAACTAAAACCATTGAAGCGAAAACTCATCTCGCGTAAGATGGAAGATATTCGGAATGGTAAAGCGCGTGCCGATTATAAAATTAAGTTTGCGGTTGGGAGAGTTATGTAAAATTAATTAAAGAAATTAAGAAAATTAAAATAATTAAGGTAATATCTTAGGGATTGATAAGTGATTTGAATTTTCATAGCTTTTTCTTTTTACTCGTTTAAAATAGATAATACGCAATAGGCAAAATTTAGATTTTGACATGAATTATCTTACTTGGTTTAAAATTGCCTTTTGTCTATTGATTATTGTAACGGAAATTAAAGTCAAAAAAAGGAAAATTATTTCGATCCTTGAAAATAGCTAAGCAGTTACATATTAAGCTAATATCTTGATTGTGAATACTTTGTATTCAATATTGTGCTTGATTAAAAAAATAAAAAAGTGAATCCATTACGTATAGCTGTGCAATCTAACATGGCGATTGATTATATAACGGAGAGTATGGCGACGCTCGGTTTGGCTTTCGAGATTTTGCGAAGCGAAAATCCTCGAACGGCTTTGATGCAAGGCGATATAGATACTTACGTGACATCGCTCGCTGATGCCGAAACGGATTTGACGGTCGTCAACACGGCGCTTTCGCCACGTAGCGATACGTCGTTTACGCTCTTGGTTACGCCATCGGCAAACGATGATGCGCAATTGTTTCGGATTCGAGCAGGTGCAACGGTGTTGTGTTTGCAAGATTTGCACGCCGCTCAACTTTGTCATTACCGTAAGGATTTGAAAACAACGATTGTTTCGCTCGATGTGTTGCTTTCTGCTACACAAAATGCTGATTGTGAAGCTATTCTGTTGCCAACGCGATATGTGGCAGCCGCAAATTTGGCGCAATTTGATAGCATAAAATTTAATCCAAAAGAATTGATAGATAAGGCTGGTACAGGTATTTGGACTTGGCAAACCTTAGCGACTGATGTCGCTACACGTCGATTGTTGAAGCCAATCCACCAATCGTTAGTCAGTGAATGTACAAATGTGGAGCGCCAAATTGCTAAACATTTGCTGTCGCAAAATACTGAATCCTATGGCGTGTATTGCGATTGCAATGCCTATAAATACTACAATGTGAACGTGGCACGCTGCAACAAAGATACTGGCGAAGTAAAAAATATTCACTTCTCGAACAGCACTACATTCAACCTTGCAGATGATGTGATTGCGATGTTGGATTGATATAAGATGTTGGTAATTAGTTAGTTAAATCACATTCATACTCTTTAAAGCAAGGATTGTTCTTTTGATAAATTTTATACTCAATAATAGTAAATAAGAAATGACTGCGCCACATAGAAGCGAAGTACTTATCTCGACACTCAATCTTATAGTGAATAAACATAAAATGGCATTGGTGATAGCCGAATATAAGTAATTGATGCTATCTTTTTTTCTATGAATCAATATACTGATTAAGAAACTAATCATTGTAATAGGAATACTAGTAACCATTAGTACAAGCGCGTGCATACCTGTTTGACAACCTTCATAGAGTGCATAAGTTCCTAGTGTCCATAGAGAACTAAATACAAAAAGCAGCTGAAATGAATATAAATATAAGTACTTTTTTAAGCGACTTAATTTCTCAGGTTCACTCTCCTTATACTTTTCAATGAATAATTTAAAAGAAATTTCAGGTATTTCTTCTTCATTTGCTAATTGCCCTTCTTCTATCTCATAAGGCTTGATAGATATATTTCTTTTCTCAAATTCTGCTTTGAGCAACAGCAATCCTTCGGGAGTCAGACTTTTAATGTTTTCTTTGGCAAAATCTTGCAAATCCTCATCGCTTTTGGAAGCATAAAGTTGTTTTGTATCTTCTGTCATCGTTTATTATTTGTTATTAAAATAATCAAATTAAACATTATTAATCAATGGATTATATATTAAAGTAAAGTATATAAAATAAAGACCTTGATTTTATCGATTGTATGACAATTTTAGTGGAATAAAACTTTCAAGCAAAATTATTTTTTAGTAAAAGTTAATTCCAAGAAAAAAAACATAAAAATCGAAGATTTTAATG
>JAYUJV010000341.1:0-7198 GCA_043764975.1 Saprospirales bacterium | reverse complement strand
GTACTTCTACATAAAAATCTTTTTCGTTATTGGCTTTATTGGCTTCACCCGAAACCTCATTTAGCACAACTTTATAATGTTGTACGCCCGCTTTTTCGGCATTCAAAATCACTTCATTAGTCCCAAAAAAATCTGTTTTATTGATGTTTATAGCCTTACTTTCTAATTTTTTTACGTTTTCGCCATCAATTAAATACAAACTGATAGCAGAATTTGCACCGTTGCAATTTGTAGCTGCTACGTCGATTTGCACACTAAATTTATCGCCCAAATAAGCAATTTTATTGTTGTATAATCGCTTGATGAGCAAGTCTTTTTTCTTCGTTGTATCGCCCAAAGCAATGGTATAAACTGGTGCTGTCAGTTTCGAAGCCGCATAAATTGGATTGCTGCCTTCGTTATATATACCGTCAGACGCCACCACGATTGCACCCAAATTTTGATTGCTATACAAGTCATAAACCGACTTCATGAAGTCCGATAAATTGGATTGTTTTTCAGAAAATGTCATTGCGCCATTTTCATTTACTTTTACTCCAAAAGTATAATCTTTGACCTCAAATTTGTTACCCAATCGACTCTTCAATTGCGCCCAATTTGCTTTGTACGCATCTTGATTAGATCCAATTGCAGCTGCAATACTTTCAGAATTGTCTTGTGCCAAGACTAAAATCGGTTTTTTTGACTCCGTAATCCAAGATTTTAGCAATGGCGCCAACAAAAGTAAGCTCAAAAACGTTACACCCAAGAACCTAAGCGTAGCCATAATCCAATTGAGGCGCGTGGATTGTTCATAAAAGGACTTATTTTTGTAGTATAAAACAAGTGCGTAAATTGCACCCAACAACACACAAAAAATACTTAACCAAGCAGGATATTGAAAAGATAAATTCATTTTTTATTTTTAAACTTATTTTAATAAGTTAGATTTAAGAACTGATACAAATTTTGCAAAAAACGTGCAAAACTAAGGAATAAAATCAACTTTTATTTAACGATTTTTTTAAATTAATGTTTCTGAAAAAGCAGTTTTTAAAATTTAAAAATTATTGTTTTGTTAATGATTTGCTTTTGTGGTTTTAAAGTATAAAATTTGCATGAAAAATACGTTTATTTCAAAGTACGAAGTACGGAGTACAAAGTACGGATTCATTGATAACGTCGTCGATGTTTAAAACCTCGACGACGTTTAATAGAAAAAAAAATTAACAATAAAGTTTAAAAAAAATTCTTTTTAAAATAATATATGAAAAAATTAACAATTTTTATTGTCTTGATTTTCTTGACATTATGCAAAGCAAAAGCTGCATATATATTAGTACCAATGGACGAAAATCAACATCAACACTTAAAGGCGTATGGTATTACGTATTGGGTTATCAATCAAGGGGTAGAGGCGTTTTGGTTGCTCAATTATCGTGGCGGTAGTTTTGCTTTTCAGCAAACGCCAACTTTTGAAAAAGAATGTAAAACGCGCGACGTGACTTACGAACTCATTTCTAATGCGCAATTTGAAGGCATAAAAGCAAAAATCGGAAATCCTGAAGTGAATGAAGATGTCGTAAAGCTCGAAAAAGCACCAAAAATTGCTGTTTATTCGCCAACTGTAAATGAGCGCGGCGAAGAAATACAGCCTTGGGACGATGCCGTTACACTCGTTTTGACCTACGCCGAAATCCCTTACGATGTCGTGTATGACGAAGAAATAACTGGCGATAAGTTGCCAAAATACGATTGGTTGCACTTGCATCACGAGGATTTTACGGGGCAATATGGCAAGTTTTATAACGGTTATCGAGGCGAACCTTGGTATAAAGAAAATCAGAAAAGACAAGAGGCTTTGGCGAATCGTTTAGGCTATAAAAAAGTTTCTCAACTCAAATTAGATGTCATAAAACACATCAAAGAATGGGTCGGTGGCGGCGGATTTATGTTCGCAATGTGTTCTGCTACAGATACTTATGATATTGCGCTTTCGGCCGAAGGCTTGGATATTTGCGATGTCATGTTCGACGGCGATGCGCAAGATAAATCGGCTACCGATAAGTTGGATTATACAAAAACATTTGCTTTTAAGGACTATAAACTCGTAACCAATCCGATGATATACGAATATTCTCAAATAGATAATCAGCGACCTGAGCGTAGTATTTCGGCCAATTCGGATTATTTTACGTTGTTCGATTTTTCGGCAAAATGGGATCCTATTCCGACCATGCTCACGCAATGTCATACGCGAACGGTAAAAGGATTTATGGGTCAAACGACGGCTTTCAAAAAACCATTTATTAAGCAAGATGTGTTGATATTGGGCGAAACAAAAGCCGAAAACGAAGCGAGATATATACATGGAAATTATGGTCAAGGCACTTGGTCATTTTATGGTGGCCACGATCCAGAAGACTACGAACACCGCGTGGGTGATCCAAATACAGAACTGAAATTGCACCCAAATTCGCCAGGTTATCGTTTGATATTGAATAACATTCTGTTTCCAGCGGCAAAAAAGAAGAAAAGAAAGACTTGATTTTAATCAAATAAAAAAGTCGTATATTTATAGAGTACAAAGTAATGTGTTTAGTTTTTTTGAACTAACTTTTGCTTTGTACTTTTTTTATGCCTATAATTTTGTACTTATTTCAATATGAATTTTATTAATAAAATATTTAAAATATTGACAATCAGCTATTTAAATAATTTTTAAATTAAATATTATTAATAATAAATGTTACAATAATTTTTTATTTTCAATAAAATCACCATCTTTGCAGAAAAAAATTTGTTTTTACATATTTGTTAAAAAATATTTAATCCCAGGCAACGTATTTAGCATAGATTTTGTCTTAGTATAGAATATATAAAAAATTAGCAATTCATCAAAGAAAGTGGGATATTAAATACCTTGTTTAATGTTCAGTACAATTTGCAAATTGCAATTAGCAAATTGACCTAAAATTTTTGCCTTTTGCTTATTGTATATTACTTTTTTTAACTAAAATTAGAAAACTAAAAAATTACCGTTTACTCAAATAATTCCTGAGTATTTATGAAATTTATAAATAAACCTAAAATTTGATTTTCTTATAATTTAACAATTCACATGAAAAAAATTATTTACTTATTACTCTGCGTCTTTTGCATGAGTATTGGTCAAAACGCAATGGCGCAATCGCCGACCGCTTGTTTGACACCAACAGCGTTGAATGCAACTTCGGCAACCAATGTTTCTTACTTGGTTTGGGCTGCGCCCAATGTCACATCATTCAATATTCAATACAAAAAATTGAGTGATACAACTTGGACAACTTTGAGCAATATTGCTCAATCGCCTTATCAATTGCCAGGTTTAGCGACTTGTACAGAATATACATTCAAAGTACAATCTAATTGCTCAACAACGTCGAACAGTCCTTATTCGACTACTAAAAATTTCAAAACTGCAGGTTGTCCGACTTGTAATTTTCCGATTATTTTAAGTTCAGTTCCAGCAGCGAATAGCGCTAACTTGAAGTGGAAAAGTACTGGCGCAGCTTCATATTCTGTTCAATACAGAGCGAATAACGTATTGACTTGGACAACTATCAACAACATAACAGACACAACTTATGCGCTTGCGGGTTTATTGAATTGTAAGGCTTATAGTTGGAAAGTAAAAGCGAATTGTTCGGCTACTTTATCAAGTGCTTATGGTGCAATTGGTGGTTTTATCACGACTGGTTGTGCTACTTATTGTAGCGTACCAAACGTATTGACAACCAATACAGCCAACACAGCTGGCGTAGTCGTTACTTGGTCTGGAACTGGCGCCAATACTTACGATTTGCAATACAAAAAGAATACAGATTCTTTGTGGACAAGCGTAAATGCTTTAACATCAATGACTTATACAATTCCGAACCTTGCGACTTGTACTGAATATTTTGTACGTGTGAAAGGAAATTGTAATACTAATTCAAGTGCATATTCTTCAAATCGTGCTTTCAAAACTGGTGGATGTCCTGCGCCTTGTGCAGCTCCGACACCTATAACTACTCCAATTGTTGTAGATACAACAACAGCAATTTTGAATTGGACAAGTACAAATACATTGTTTAATATACAATACAAAATAGCTGGTTCTACTTTTAATTGGGTTTCAATAAATAATGTAACTAAACCTTATACTTTAACTGGTTTAACGGCTTGTACTTATTACGAATGGAAAGTTCAATCGGTTTGTACTGGTGCGGTGAGTCCATTTACAAATGGCTTGGCATTTAAGACAAAAGGTTGCGTAATTCCTTGTAATGCGCCTCAACAAATCGCAGCGACTACTGGCGACTCAACGGCTACAATCGTTTGGTCACAATCAACAGCAATCCCTGTTTCAACTTATACATTACAATATAAATTAAAATCATCGACGACTTGGACGACGGTTGCAAACGTAACTTATCCATACTTATTGACTGGTTTGGCAAAATGTACTGAATATGATTACAAAGTTGGTACAAACTGCACAAGCGGTGTTGTTTACTCTAATACAAGTACTTTCGCAACAAAAGGTTGCCAAACTTCTTGTTCAGCACCAACTCAATTGGCTGCAATTACTACGGATTCAACCGCAGTTTTATCTTGGTTAACTGGCCCATTAACGGTTGTTTATCCTTATAACATTCAATATCGTATATTAGGCACTTCTAGTTGGACAACAATTACAAATGTTGGAACACCTTATACTTTAACTGGTTTAACGGCTTGCAAAACTTATGAATTTAAAGTTGCAACTGTTTGTTCAGCTACATCTACGAGTGTATATTCGGCAGCTAAAACGTTTGAAACCAAAGGTTGTGTAGTTGTTTTGCCTTGTATTCAGCCAACGGCTGCAACAGCAATTCCAGATTCTACGAAATCAACTTTGTCTTGGATTGGCGCAACTGGCGCATATAACATTCGTTACAAAGTAGCTGGTACTTTCACTTGGACAACCGTTAATAATGTAACTGCAAATCCTTACGTTTTGACGGGTTTGGCTTTGTGCACAGAATACAACTGGGAAGTTCAGAAACAATGTACAGGTACAACTGTAAGTAGTTTCACCCAAGGAAATTCGTTCAAAACTAAAGGTTGCGTAGTTGTTTTACCTTGTATTGCTCCAGTTGCGTTGTCTGCTTCTGCAACAACATCAACTGCAACGTTCAATTGGAACACAACAGTTGGTTCTACTTATACGCTTTATTATAAATTAACAAATTCGCCAAACGCGACTTGGATTCAAGTGAATAACGCAACTTCTCCTAAGACAGTTACAAATTTAGAACCTTGTAAAATTTATGAATGGAAAGTTTCAGCGGTTTGTACACCAGGTACAGCAGCTGTTTATTCTGTTTCATCGGCGGTAACTACTGCTTGTATTACGCCTTGTGTCACGCCAACGCTCTTGGTTTCTGTACCAGATACGACATCAGCAATTTTGTCTTGGACTTCGCCAGCAACGGCTTTCAATTTGCAATATAGAGTTGTAAATGCAGGTTCAACGACTTGGACGACGGTAAATAACATTGCAAATATCTACTCTGTAACTGGTTTATCAAAATGTACATATTACGAATGGAAAGTTCAAGCGGTTTGTGATACATCAAATTTGAGTGCATTTTCAACAGGCGGTGCGTTCAAAACAACTGGTTGTGTAGTAGCTGTTTGTAATGTTCCGACAAACTTAACAACTGTTTCGACAACTGCAAGTACAGCAATATTGAGTTGGACTGGTACTTCAGCAACTTATACTTTACAATATCGTCAAGTAGGCGCGACAACTTGGGTTACGAAAACCAACGCAACAACACCTTACACAATTGCACCTTTAGATGCTTGTAAAAACTTCCAATACCAAGTACAAGCAAATTGTGCAAACGGTGTGGTAAGTAATTACTCAGCAACAGGTACATTTAGTACAATTGGTTGTACGACAACCTGTACTGCTCCTACAGCTTTGACAGCGACTCCAACTGGTACTTCTGGTACTGCATATATCTTGAATTGGGTTGGCACAGCAACGGCTTATAATTTACAATATAAGACAGCTGGTCAAACAGCATTTACGGTTGTGAACAATATTCCAGCACCATATACAGTAACTGGCTTAGCGGCTTGTAAAAATGTAGAATGGAAAGTGCAAGCAGTTTGTACAGGTGCAGTGAGCGCATTTACGACAAGTTCATTCTTGACAGGTGCTTGTCCTGCTGCGCCATCGACATATTGCCCAATGGTTGGTCAAAATTCGACTACAGCTTGGATTCAATTATTTGGTATCAATAATTTCTCTAATCCGAGTGGCAATAACTTAGGTTATGGTAACTTCACGGCCGCTCCAGGCATGACGACTAACCTAAATGTAGGTGCAACAGTAAGTGCATATATGCAAGCTGGTGCGGTAACTGTACCTCCAACAACTGTTGTTCCACAACGTTGGAGAATTTGGGTTGACTACAACCGTGATGGCGACTTCTTGGATGCTGGCGAATTGGCAGTTGATGCAACAAATACAACATTGACAGCTTTCTCTAAATCAATTGCAGTGCCGACTTCGGCTACATCTGGATATACACGTTTGCGTGTTGCGATGCGTAACAGCACCGCTGCACCTGACAATTGTACGTCATTTGACTTCGGCGAAGTGGAAGATTATACAGTCTTATTACTTGCGCCAACGCCAAATTCGTTCTCGAATGGCAATGTATCGCAAGTTGAAATTTATCCAAATCCAGGTTCTGATGCGTTCACGTTAAACTTGAGTTCTGTAAAAGAAACCAAGGCTGACTTGAACATAAACGACCTTAGCGGAAAATGTGTTTATCGTTCATCGAACACGCTTTACGAAGGCAACAACACCTTGAATATCAGCGACTTAAACGCTTTGCCAAAAGGTATGTACATCATCAGCCTACGCTCAAACGAAGGTATTTTGATGACACAACGTTGGATTAAGGAATAGTACGTTTTGAATTAAAGAAATTAAAATAATGAAGGAGATTAAAATAATATGCTTGTGATGAGTTTTTTGTTTTAATTGAAATATTGTTTTAATTGAAAATATAAACCCACTTGGCTTTTGCTGAGTGGGTTTTTTTGTTTTAATTGATTTCTTTTTGCTTATTACCTTTTGCCAATTTCTTATTGCCTTTTGCCAATTGCTTATTAATTCCTACTTTTGCAATAA
>JAYUJV010000340.1:0-7201 GCA_043764975.1 Saprospirales bacterium | reverse complement strand
GGTTTTCGACATTAAATGGTTCTGCGCCGATTCTAAATCAGGACAATACAACTTCAAGTACTAATTTTAAAGGCTATACAGTTCCGCGTTTAGTTTGGGGTGGTACGCACTTTTGGGGTTATGCAGATATATATGTAGCGTTTCCATTAGGTGGTTACAAAAAACCAGTTCCGACTGGATTAGATGCCATGGATTTTAACCTTGGTGTAGAAACGGCCTTCAAAATTTATCCATCAAAGTTGAGGACGAACTCGATTCGGCCTTATGTCGGTTGGGCCTGGAATATTGGCTCATATTCGCAACAGCAAACTGGCAAATTAAGTAGTATAAGTTTACAAAAAAATGCGACGCCGATTTTATTGGGTTTGAGTTTCAGAGGTCCGCGAACGATTTTTGAAGTTGGAATGCAATATTTTTATAAAAATAAATATGAATATCCAGTTTCGCCAACTGTGAATGGAACGTTGCAAACACCAAAATTAGCATTTACTGTCGGAGCAAAATATTTGTTAGAAACGACGTATCAAAAAGGTTCTTATATCAAAAAGCGAATTGAAGTGCTTGAAAAACATAAGAAATTCAATGCTTTTTATGTCGGTATTGGGCCATCAGGTACAACTGGTGCAAGAACATTTTCAGAATACGATCAGGCGAATTATCCGTTTTTTAAGCAACATACACGATATTTTGGCATTATTCCTGATATTACGGCAGGATATTATTTTGCAAAACCAGAAATAAATGTAGGCATTTCATATCGAAGAATGAAAGATGGGTATCAAGGTTTTGGTGTGCAGCATTATCACCAAAGAACGTCATTTATGCTAGAAGCCTATCATTTTTTATTCGATTATCATGGTTTTTTGCCATATATAGGCGTAACGTTGAGTAAAGAAAATTTATTTTTTGCCAATAAAATAGGCCAAAACGATTGGACAAGATACAGCGGTTCAAAATTAGCTGCGGGTGTAATCTTCGGTTGGGATATTCGCCCGACAAAAGCTGAAAGTTGGTTGTTGCGAACAAATTTGAGGTACGCGCCAGTTTCGTTGAAAGTGGAAAACAAAAAAGTATCTTTCGATTATTTAGAGTTTAATTTTATACAATTGGTGTTGTTTCCCGAAAGAATTTTGGCGCAACGCAAAGAAAGAAATAAATAGTAGCGAAGCTACAAATTTTATAAAAAGCAGCGGAGCTGCGAAATGTTGTAAACATTAGGCGAAAGCCTAAAGCAAATGAAAATTAAGAACAAGCAGCGGAGCTGCGAAACGTTGTTAGCATTAGGCGAAAGCCTAATGTGATGATATGAAAATTATGAAGCAAGATAGAGCAGATAAAATAAGAGAAGTGGCGCAAAAACGACAATCCACGTTAGGGTTGTTGTTAGAGAACGTGACCGATTTGCACAACATTGGTGCAGCATTACGAACGGCAGACAGCGTGGGCGTGAAAGAAGTGTATATACTGTATTCGGGCAGTGAAGACAATCCAAAAAAGGTAAAATTGGGTAAAAAAACATCAGCTGGCGCGCGAAAATGGCTCGATGTATATTTATTCAACGACGTGGAGAGTTGTGTAGCGGCCATTCGCGCCAAATACGACAAAATATATTCAACGCATTTAGATAGTTCATCAAAGTCATTGTATGATTTGAACTTGACGGAAAGTGTCGTGTTAGCATTCGGAAACGAAAAAAGAGGCATCAGCGAGGAACTGTTGGCGGCATGCGACGGCAACTTTTTGATACCACAAATGGGCATGGCGCAAAGCCTAAATATCTCGGTTGCGTGCGCCATATCTATGTATGAAGCGTTTCGACAACGGAACGAAAAAGGTATGTACGATACGAATTTACCACAGACCATAAGCGAACAAAACGAGCTTTTTGATGTTTATAAAACAAGATCCGAAACGGTGGACAGACGGCATGAGATTTCGGCAGAAGCGTAAATGAAATTAAGAAATTAAAATAATTAAGAAAATTAAAGAAATAAATTTGTATTTTAATAATGCGTAAATAATTGTTTATCAAATATTTACGCATTTATTTTTATTTTAATTAATAATTTTTAAGATTATTGCTTTTATGTGATATTCAAAATAGGTCAGTTTTGCGATAAAAGATTTAATTTTGTTAAAATAATTTTTTTAAGATAAAATATAGGGTTTTCTAATTGGAAAACGGACAAAAAAATGGTTGAAAATAAAGTAGTACGCAGTTCGGAAATCACGATAACTGTTGGTTTGGATGAAAATAATATTCCGATCAAAATGGATTGGAAAGCGGAAGGCAGCGATGGCTTCAAGGAGTGTAAAGGTATGTTGTTGAGTTTGTTCGACCTCGAATCGCGCGACTCTATGAAGATTGACCTTTGGACAACCGAAATGCAGGTCGAAGAAATGGATCGCTTCATGTTTCAGACGCTTCGCGGGCTGTCAGATACTTATTTTAAGGCAACTCAAAATAAAGAATTGGCGTCTGCCATGCAGCAATTCACAGAATATTTTGGTCAAAAAACAGAAATATTAACACCTCAATAAATGTTCAAAAGGCCAAATCTTCAGACGTTTACGTATATCGTGATTGCGTATATGTTGTTTGCTTTTTTGTGGTGGACGACTTTGTTGTTTACCAAAAACAATGATGCTTTTCATGCAAAAGCGGAGTTGTTGAAGCTGGGTTTGTTTGCTCAAAAAGAAGTTGCGAGCGAAGCAGAATTTTTGTCGAATGGTCGATATTTGGCTTTGAAAAAACAATACGACCGTCAAGAAATTATGATTGCGAGCGAAGCTGCGGTTTTCATTGCGAGTTTGATATTTGGCATTGCGATGATCCGCAATGGTTATCGTAAGCAAGTAGAAGCAGCACAACAGAGTCGAAATTTTTTGTTGTCCATCACGCATGAACTAAAATCTCCTTTGGCATCTATTCGTTTGACCTTAGAAACATTTTTGAAAAGAGATCTTTTTAAATCTCAGATAGATCATTTGAGTAAAAATGGATTGAAAGAAACAGACCGATTGACGAACCTCGTCAATGATTTATTGTTGGCAGCGCGCGTCGAAAATTCGTATGTTCCGCATCCTGAAAGTATGGATGCTCGACAACTTGTGATAGAATCGGTGTCACAATTATCCGATAAACATCCGAAAGCAAACTTTGATTTTGATACTAAAGATAAACCAATTGATCTCTATGCCGATCGTTCGGGATTGCTTTCGGTAGTCCAAAATTTGCTCGAAAATGCCATAAAATATTCGCCTAACAATGCCGAAATCAGCATTATGCTAACCGAAGATGCCGAAAAAGTGTATTTGAGCATAGCGGATAAAGGCATCGGGATTCCTGATATAGAGAAGAAAAAAGTACTCGATAAATTTTATCGCGTGGGTTCGGAAGATACGCGCGAAACAAAAGGTACTGGTTTGGGGTTATATATTGTGAACGAAATAGTGAAGCTACACAAAGGCAAAATCGAAATCATGGACAATAATCCGCAAGGAACGGTTTTTAAAATCATGATTCCGAAGGTGTATGTTTAGAAGAAGGCAATAATTATTATCAATTAAAAAATATAAATTCAAAATAAGCGTTATTGTAAAATATAATTTTGGAATAATACATTAAATATAACATACTATGCTCAGAATATTATTAGCGGAAGATGAAGAAAGCATCCGCGAACTCGTAAAAATGAACCTCGAAATAGAAGGTTACGAAGTCGTAACGGCCAATAACGGTAAAAAAGCAGTACAACATTTTCACGAACAACACTTCGATTTGTTGTTGCTCGATGTCATGATGCCCGAAATAGATGGTTTTCAAGTTGCCGAACAAGTGCGCTTGACAAATATGGACGTGCCGATTATTATGCTGACTGCCAAAGATTCGCCTCAAGACCGCATCACTGGCCTAAAACGCGGTGCAGACGATTACCTAACGAAGCCTTTCAACTTCGAGGAATTGATGTTGCGAATCCAAAAATTGTTGCAACGTACCGTAAAATCGCCTGAAAACACGCCAGAAACAGTAACTTTCAACGGCAATACAGTCAATTTTATCACTTATGAGGCGCAAACCAAACAAGGCGAAAAAGTATTGACAAAAAAAGAAGCGATGTTGTTGAAGTTGTTGATAGATCGCAAAAATGAGGTCGTTTCGCGTCAGCAAATCTTGCAATCTGTTTGGGGATATGATGTATATCCAAGCACTCGCACGATTGATAATTTTATCTTGTCGTTCCGTAAATATTTTGAAGACAATCCGTCTGAACCCAAAACATTTTTGAGTATCAGAGGTGTCGGTTATAAGTTTATAGCTTAGTAGAATCATAAAAAAGCAGAAAGTTATAGACTTTCTGCTTTTTTTATTTGCGCTTGGACGTTTTCAACGTTATTGAAAAAAACGAAGTACTTATTTCTACTTTAGCACTCTAAGAAAATTACTGGTTTCTAACGCTGACAGGGTTCTAAACCCCTGTCAGCGTTACGCTAAAATAAATTTTTTGTCTATTTTTTGTCGTTTTTTTATGCATTGATTTTAGGTAACAAAATACCAAAAAATAGGAGTATTAGAAAAATGATTTTGTGATTCATAGTGTTTTATTTAGCTAATTTTTTTTCTAATTCGATTTGGTTTATTTTGTCAATGAAGGCTTTTCGAGTTTTAAAATCTTTTAATTCATCGGACATTTTTTCATATTTTGTTTTTATATCTGGATATGGTTCTAATATTTTCAACATTGTTTTTCTCGACAACATAGAAACAGAGCCAGTTTCCATATCAATAACATTTCCAAAAGGAAAATTATTATTTGCAACAGTTGCATCTGCCAAACCACCAATTAAACCACCAATCAAGCCAAATGAAGCACCAACTGCAACGCCAACGCCAGGTTTTGCAGGTGGAACATGGTCATAATTGTAATCCATCAAGATATATCTACCAAAAGTAACAACTTTTGCAAAATCATAATTATAATCATTTTCATATTGTGTTTCATATTTGTAGGTTTGAATATAAATATTGACACCATCACTAAATCCAAAACAAGGGTCTTCACTTTGCTTTTTTAAAGTTATAAGATTATTTTTTGGCTCAGGAGGAACTGTTTTAATATCATAATCCCATTTCAAAGTTGTTTCGTTATGATAAAAATCATTAAAACTCTTATAAAAACCAACTTTCAAACTATCTTTATTTGCTAAAATATTTTTATTATTAATATTGTAGTTTTTTATCAGCGTTACATTATTTTGTTTAATGTTTTCAGAATTTAAAGCAGAAAAAACGGAATTGAGTATTGTTGTTGTCGTTTTTGGATAATATTTGATATTAGAATTGAGATTGAATATATCGAAAATTTCATCATTATATTTTACTAATTCAATAGTATGTCCGCTTGAGTCTTTTTTAGACAGCACAATGTCAATTGTAAATTTTGAACTCTTTTTATCTAAAAAAACAACTTCATTAATTGAAAATTTATTGACAATCATCGAAATTTTAAAAGCATCTTTATCGTTTTCAATACTTCCATTCAGATAGTTTTTCAAATTAATAAAATCATTTTCAAAATAAATTGACTCTATTTCATGACCCATTATTCCTCTATCAACTATAATTTTTCCAATATCTGCACTTTTTAATACTCTGTTGTCAATTATCGTGTCAATCACAACATTTGGAGCAATGATAATTCCTTTTCGAGAAATAAGTTGCAATACATTCGGCGGATATTGTTCCTGTGAAAATAAAGCAGCCGAACTGAATAGAAGAACTGCGATTACTAAAATTTGTTTTTTCATGCTGTTTTGTTTTTAATGAAAGTTAAAATTGAAATATTTAAACAAACATAAAAAAAAGCCTTGTAAACTTATCATTTACAAGGCTTTTTATTTTTAATATGCATATTAAAATCGTAAAGTCCCTAATTAAACCAATTTCCTAATTAAACTAATTCAACTAATTCCCTAATTCAACCAATTTCCTAAACCATTTTCAAACAAACTTCTTTGATTCTACGAATCGCTTCTTTCAGTTGATCGTCGCTTGCGGCGTAGCTCAATCTGAAGCAGTTTGGCGCACCGAAAGCACTGCCCGAAACCAAACCTACATAAGCATTGGCCATGATATAATCGCAAAAATCGTCCGCATCTTTGATAAGCGTTTCGCCAATTGATTTGCCGAAATAAGCCGAAATATCTGGAAAAATATAAAATGCACCAAGCGGATGATTGACCTTGAAACCAGGAATATCGTCCAACAAAGCAATCACTAAATCGCGACGACGACGGAACTCCTCTGCCATCTTGTGCGAAGGCGTCATGTCAGCGCGCAACGCAAAAGCCGCTGCTGCTTGACTAAACGAGTTTGCACCCGAAGTCACTTGGCCTTGTATTTTGTCGCAAGCCGCTGCAATTTCTTTCGGGCCACCAATATAACCTAAGCGCCAACCAGTCATCGCAAAGCCTTTTGCATAACCATTTACGGTAATTGTTCTGTCTTTTACGTTCTCAAATGAGCCGATACTAACGTGCGAACCCGTAAAATTGATATATTCATAAATTTCGTCCGACACTATATATATGTTGTCATGTTCGGCAATCACGTCCGCAATTTCCCTCAATTCGTCGTGCAAATACACCGAACCAGTCGGATTACAAGGCGAAGAAAACAAGACCATTTTGGTTTTTGGCGTAATCGCCGCCGCAACTTGCGCCGCTTTAACTTTATAATCTTGCTCAATATCAGCACTCACAAACACTGGCGTCGCTTCCGCCATACGAATAATTTCGGCGTAACTAACCCAAAACGGTGCAAACACAATACACTCATCGCCAGGATTGAGCAGCGTCATACAAAGGTTATATATTGATTGTTTTGCGCCGTTACTGACAACGATTTGACTTACATCGAAGTCCAAATTGTTGTCACGTTTGAATTTTTCACAAATCGCAGTTCTCAAATCCAACGTGCCACTTACTGGTGTATATTTCGTTTGCCCAGCCATCAATGCCTCAATTGCCGCTTCTTTTATATGGATCGGCGTGTCAAAATCGGGTTCGCCAAGGCTCAAGCTAATCACATCGTGACCTTGTGCTTTGAGTTCGCGCGCCATTTTTGCCATTTTTAGCGTTTCGCTTTCTGACATTTTATTTATTCTATCCGAAATTGGAGACAATTTAGACATGATTTTTT
>JAYUJV010000339.1:0-7229 GCA_043764975.1 Saprospirales bacterium | reverse complement strand
TTTTTCATCTATTTTTTCAATGTTTTTTCATCAAATTTATATCGAACGCCAAGGTTGTATTGAAAATAATTGTCATCAAGTTCGAAACTATCACTAAGGTTTAGAGTTGTAAGTAATTGTAAATCAAGGTTTTGTGTCATTTTTATATTAAAATAATTTTTGCCAACAAAACTTGCATTATATTGATATTCTGCACCGATGATAGGCATAAATTGGTTATCAGTTAGGTTCAGATAATCATTTATATAAACGCCTGATGCTATTCGCCATTGAAACCATTTCTTTTCTAAAATTCGATAATTATAAGCTATACCAAAACTTAATTTGTGAATATTGTACCACGAATTTAAGAATTTTTTTTGCCTAGGATCAAAAACTGTAATACAGTTTTCGCATCTAAATAAATCAATATATTTATAATTCAATAAACCATATCGTGCTTCTACATCAATCGCAGAGCGTTTTGAAAAATCATATTGATACGTAATGCCTATAGTTCGACTCTGAAAAGAAGGAATTGGATAATCAGTAGTTATCAATTTTGTAAAACCTATATTCAGCGAAACAGAACGTTGTGCGAACAAATTTGTCTTTAAATATGCTAAAAAAAGGAGTGTTGTAAGATTTTTTTTCATTTTTATATTGTTTTTGGTTGTTTACAATCTATATCTCAAAGCTGTATTAAAATGCCTAATTTTGGTATCATATTCTTCGCTGAACCCTAAGTTGAATATTGTAATAAACTGTAAATCAAAGTGTTGCGAGAGTTTGATGTTGAAATAATTTTTTCCCACGAAGCTAACGGTGTACCTATTTGTTAAAAAATCAAAGTTAGAAAAAGGCCCTTCAAGTAAGCCATTGTAATAATTAATATTTGGCCCAGTGGCGATGCGCCATTGAAACCATTTTTTCTCAAAAAGTTTATAATTTAGCGCAACATTGGAGTTCAGTTTTTTGAATTTTATCTGCACATTATAATTTTGAATGATAATATCTGGCGTATCGCCACACTCATTGCACTTGAATAAATCCGAGTAAATAAATTTTGGTTCAGAATATCGCAACTAATATTCTAAAGCAAGGCGAGAGCTAAGGTCATATTGGTAAATAAATCCAATATTTTTGCTACTAAAAGTTGGCAAAGGAATATCGGGACGAACCAGATTTGAACCACCCAAACCAAGTGAGAAGGAATTTTGAGCATTAAGATTTGTAATCAAAAAAGCTAGAAATAAGAGAATTGACAGAATTTTTTTCATTTTATATTTTGTTTTTTGTTGTTTATATTTTATACCTTATGGCTGTATTAAATTGAATAATATTCGTGTCGAAAATGTCACTTTTGCCTATGTTTAATAACGTAATGAACTGTAAATCATAGTGTTGTGAAAGTTTGACATTGAAATAATTTTTACCTACAAAACTCAAATTAACCTTATCAATCAATAAATCAAAGTTGTAGTATTGTCCTTCTTGCAAGCCATTGTAGTAATTGATATTTGGCCCAGTAGCCACGCGCCATTGAAACCATTTATGCTCCAATATTTTATAATTCAAAGCTATATTTGTATTGATTTTATTGAACTTAACTTCTTTATTTAATTCTGTGCCAGTTTCAATTACATCTAGGCAACCTGCACAATTAAAAATATCTAAATATTTAAATTTAGGCCTTGAGTATCGCAACTCATATTCCAGTGCAAAGCGAGAACTGAGGTCATATTGATAAACCAATCCAACGTTTTTGCTACTAAAAGATGGAATTGGAGTATAATATTTTATAATTCTTGAACCACCAAAACCTAGAGAGAATGAACTTTGGGCAGTTATAATCGTTTGTAAACTTAACAGTAATACAATTGTGAAAATTATTTTTTTCATTTCAAACCATTTTAAGTTAAAAATAATATTATTTTACGATTGAATCAAAACTCCCGTTTTTCAAAACGGTCATAATAGAATCTCCATTTTTTACATCATTTATATCTGTAACTAATTTTCCGTCCAGCAAAGTATATGAATAACCTTTTTTAAGGATTTGGATCGGATCATTGGCCTCCAATAATCGCTCGATTTGAGAAAGCGAATTTTGTGCATCACGCAATTGTTGTTGCACACCAAAGCTCAGTTGTTGCTCAATATTTTGTAATTGATAACTCGATTGACTCAATAAATTTTGAGTTTGCATCGTTAATGTATTAGACAATAACGTGAGTGTATTTTGTTCATAATCAATACGTTGAGAAATCTGTTGTATCATTATTTGCTGCAAGTAGAGTAGTGCTTGCTCAAATTCGAGATTATGATCAATGATAAAATCAGCGCAAGCCGTTGGCGTTTTGAGTGAAACTGAAGCAATCAAATCCGCCACAGATTCGTCCACATCGTGCCCGACACCTACAATAACTGGGATTTTACAAAGCGCAATGGCCTTCGCCAAATCATAATCATCGAAACTACTCAAATCGGTTTTTGCGCCGCCGCCACGCACTATTACAACACAATCATACTCAATGGCGTCCATATTTTTGAGCTGCGCTGCTATTTCTTTGGCACTATTTACGCCTTGCATTGCGGCCTCATGCAAGCGAATATCAAAATGATATTGGTACTGATTGAGTAAAATATGGTTATAAAAATCCTGCCAACCAGCAGCCGTACTCGAACTGATGATCGCAATTCGCTGCAATATTTTAGGAATTTTTAACTTAGATTGAAGCTCAAAATACTTTTCTTTCTTCAATTTCAAAATCGTTTCTTGCCGTTTTATGGCCCATTTCCCGACCGAAAAAGCGGTATCAATGTCATCTACAATCAAACTCAGACCGTAGCGTTCGTTGTAATCTACTCTAATTTTCAGTTTCACTTCCGCACCTTCGCTCAGCACCTTATCAATGATACTCGCATACAGGCCTCGCAAGCGAAGTATATTGCGCTCCCAGGCCACAGCTTTGCAAAGCACCGCAATCTGATCTTGTTCATTTTTCTGAATCAAATCCATATAACAATGACCTTTACTGTACGAAAGTTGTGCAATCTCGCAAGTAATCCAAACAGATTCGGGAAAATTGAGCGAAATAACTCTTCGTAAATGTTCTGTTAGTTCGTATAAAGTATAGGATTTTATCATGTATTTTAGTGTTATATTTTAATATTATTCAAAGATACATCTTAAAAAAGATTTAAGAAAATATATTTTACTTTTCAAAAAAAATGGTTTATAAATATCTGATTATTAGATACTTATAAACCATTTTACAACAACAATCAATAAATTATTATTTTACAACTGAACTTTTAGTCCAAATACTACAGAATTGTTAGTCATAATTACACTAGGTTTTATCTCAAGGGAACTGAGTTTTTGATTACCGAGATAATAAATTTTCCATTTCGGCAAAGCACTTCCAATGAGTGCGCCGACGCCAGTAGAGCCCAGTATAATTAACGCATAAGTAACTTTCGCATTGGGTTTGAAATAATATAGATTCGGATTAGATTCTACAATCAGCACCTCTCTCAATACTACAGAAGCGCCCACAAGCCCACCGATTAAAGCACCACCTCCTGCTTGTGTTTTTTCAGGTAATCTCAAATAATTTATGTCCGACAAAGCCGTAGTGTCGCGTTTAGAATTTTGCACGTAAGATACTTTATCGCCCAAAATTTTTATATCTGAAACTTCTTTCTTTTTTAAATTTGCAAAGGATATTTTGCCAATCGGATAATTCTTATAGTTAAAAACCATGGTTTCTTGGCCAAAGCAAAAAGTGCTTATTAGCGAAATAGTTGCTATTAAAATATTTTTTTTCATGTTCTAAGTTTTTTAGTTTATGTCTGTACTTTTAGTAATTTGGGTTGTTAGTGGTTCAATTATGGTTTCAAAATCGTCAAAAACCATTTTATATTCAATGATGTCTTTACCTGTCACATAATGTATTTTAGAATATGCTTCAGCTTCGCCAATTTTTCGACCATCTTTGTAATAAATCAAAAATGTGGTATATAATCTTGAGACTGCACTAGAACCAAAAATTTTGACATCAATAATTTTAAATCTCGTAAAACTAAGCACCACAGCATCAACTTCGAGTTGTTTGCACAAATCAATACTTATTGATTTATATCCAGCATTTTCAAAAATAAAATGATCCACATCACCTTTTGCAAATGAATAAGCGTTGAATTGGCCTGTTGCCATATTGACTATCGGATAATTGTCATCTTCCGTCAACATAGCTTTCGCATTATTCATATTTTCTTTCGTTTTTGCAAAGTTTGGCGACTCTATCAATTCTTTTCCACTCAAAACTTCACAGCCAAATTTTGCTTTCATTTTCTGCGCTATGGATTCGTTATAGGCATTCACTTTGCTTGATTGTAAATCAAATATTTCGTCTGAAATTTTATTCATTTTGGAGTTAAAAATTCCTGCATCAATCAATGGGAAATACTTTTTTTGAGGCACGCCAATCATAACTTGTGTCAGCGCTATTTTTTTTATTGACTCACTTTTGATAAAAGGAATTTTGGTAGTAATTTTCATTTCAGCGCAACTGCTAATCAAAAATGAGCCAACTACGGCAATGAATAAAAGGTTTTTTTGTTTTTTTAACATAATAATATTTTGTGTGTATTAATAAATTGAGTTTATATATTGAAAATTTTGTTGTTGTCAGTATTTTTTGTTTTACAAACTTACTTCTTAATAATTATATTACCTAATTTATTGAAAAATATTTTTTATTTTCAATGTCACAAGTGATGGCGTAAAGGAAATAATTTTAGCGTTATGAATTAGTAATCTTGATTTTTTTATTGAAATAATAAAAATATATTATACTCAGATAGAAATTTCTTTCATATTTATTTTTATTAAAAATTAACTCAAATTACAGTAAGCAAAAGTGGAGTAGTGTAAGCATCAATAGTACGAAACGATATAAATACTAGAATCCTAACAGAGAATAATATAAAAATTTATTTTTAAAATAATAAAAATAATTTATACTCAGACAAAATTTTCTTGCTTATTTATTTTTAAAAATATAAATAGCTTTAACACATAATAGAGTGGGAGAGGACTCGAAAATTTGAAAAAAATCGAGCGTATTATATTAGGATTTAATATTTCAAGAATGAAAATTTGAAAAAAAATAGTTAATTTTGTATCAATATGCTGAGTAATATTGGCCTTAAATAGAATTAAGCATCTTTTGAGCTATTTAAACATTTTAGAATGATTTATATATTTATAAAATAACAATATGAAATCGACTGTAAATATTTTTTACTAAGTTTTACTAAGTCGCTGATTGTCATATATTTACACTATGTGTGTAAACATATTTCAGTACAATACAAATTTCCTCATAATTAACATTATGTTAAATAGTGTATTCCAAAAGCATAGCAATGTAATATTTAAAGATAAAAAAAATCTTTTTATGAATTTCTGCTTTTAAAATCATAATTTTGCAACTCAAACAACATAAGATATGTCTAGCATAGCACATTGTCCTTTTGGTAACATTTATTAAGAAATTTTAAGAAAACGCTTATACGTACGATGAAAAACACGTATTTTGATTTGGTGGATCAGACTTTTTATTTTCCACAAGAAGATTTTAGTCTCGACGAACATACACTTTTATTCAATGAAATTCCACTACGCGAATTGATTCAAAAATATGGTACGCCACTAAAATTGACGTATTTGCCAAAAATCAGTTCACAGATCAAAAAAGCACACGATTGGTTCGATCAGGCGTATAAAAAATACGGTTATAAAGGCAAATATTGCTATACTTATGTTACAAAAAGCAATCATTTTCGATATGTACTCAACGAAGTATTGAAAAATATTGCACAACTCGAAACCTCTTCATCGTTCGATATTGACTTGATTTGGAAACTGTATCATACAGGAAAAATCAACAAAAACGCTGTCATCGTAAATAATGGTTACAAGCCTCGTGACTATGCCGAAAAGATTTCTGGTCTCATCAATTACGGCTTTGCGAACGTAATACCTGTGTTAGACAACCTCGAAGAACTTAGTTTCTACGAAGAATACGTTCATAATACGATGAATATTGGCATCAGAATCGCTACCGAAGAAGAGCCAAATTTTGAATTTTATACATCTCGTTTAGGCATACGCCAAGCGTCTGTGATGGAGATTTATACTGAGCATATCGAAAATAATCCTAAGTTTAACCTAAAAATGTTGCATTTTTTCGTTGATACTGGCATAAAAGACGATATTTACTATTGGTCAGAACTCAAAAAAGGCATTCGCACTTATTGCCAAATGAAGAAGCTCTGCCCTACCCTAACTGCCTTGAATATCGGCGGCGGTTTACCGATTCGCAACTCCTTGAGTTTTACGTATGATTATGCGTTTATGATAGACGAAATCGTGCGCCTCATCAAAGAAGAATGTGAACAAGAAGGCGTGCCTGAGCCCGATATTTATACCGAATTTGGTAAATTTACGGTCGGCGAATCTGGCGCGACCATCTTTTCGGTCATTGGCCAAAAAAAGCAAAATGATCGCGAATTGTGGTACATGATCGACAACTCACTCATGACTACTCTACCCGATACTTGGGGCATCAGCGAACGCTTTGTTTTGTTGCCTGTCAACCATTGGGACAAAGAGCCACATCGTGTCAATATTGGTGGTTTGAGCTGCGACAATGCGGATTATTACAACGCTGAGGCGCATATCAATCAAGTTTTTTTACCAAAAGTAGAAGCCGAAGATGAGCCGCTTATCCTTGGTTTTTTTCATACTGGCGCGTATCAAGATTCGTTAAGCGGTTATGGTGGCATCAAACATTGCTTGATTCCTTCGCCAAAACACATTTTGGTAGATCGCAACGCTCGCGGCGAATTTGTAGATTGGTGCGTGAATCCTGAGCAAAATGCCGAAGGCATGTTAAAGATTTTAGGCTATTAGGTATTTAGATTTTTTGTGTATTCAATCCTTCAAGGGTTTCAATTCAAAGGTATGAAAAATACACTTTTTACAACTTATTGTCAAAATACCCCTTGAAGGGTTGAATTAACATATATATAACAAAAAAAGCACTTGAAAATCAAGTGCTTTTTTGTTTCGTATATATTTTAAACCTTTTCTAAACCCAATTCTCTTGCTTTTTCGATCATCAATTGATACGCCTCATCGTAATCATTTTTGATGATACCGTCCAAAATAGCTTCTC
>JAYUJV010000338.1:0-24343 GCA_043764975.1 Saprospirales bacterium | reverse complement strand
CGAAAGACACTCGAAACCTATACAAAGAACTCGAAACGAAAGGCTACCAAGTCAGTGATTTTTTTAAAGAAGAATTGAAAGACGTAAAAACGGATAAGCGAAATTTGGCTTATTTTACGGCCAACGACCATCCGTTACAAGCCTCGCAAGGGCGCGATTATTTGCCATTTGCAAGTCAATTTGCAGCAAATTTTCTTGAAAATCGTAGTAAAAAAGGTTTTTTTATGATGATAGAAGGTTCTCAAATCGATTGGGGCGGACACGCCAATAATTCGGATTACATCGTTACCGAAATGATTGATTTTGACAATGCGATTGGAAAAATATTAGAATTTGCAAAAAAAAACGGCGAAACGCTCGTCATTGTCACAGCAGATCACGAGACTGGCGGCTACTCTATCAACAAAGGTTCGGTGTTAGGAAAATTAGAAACAAAATTTACGACCGACTATCACACTGGCACTATGATTCCAGTTTACGCGTATGGCCCAGGCGCAGAAGCCTTTGCGGGCATATACGAGAACTCGGATATTTTTCATAAAATGAAAAAATTATTGGGTTTATAAATGACCAATAACCGACTACATATCTACACGCCACAATTGACGCCACGTGTGCAATACGTATTTGATGCCGTTTTCGGTCAAATGCTGTCGCTTGATGTTGTGTACGAAACCGATTTGAGCGTTTTTGAAAATATAACCGAAGCAAAAATTTATTATGGCAACACCAAACCGAATAACGCTTCGCTTTGGATAAAAAGTCATTCATTGCTTTTTGAAAATGACATACAGCCACAACCTTATCAGATTGTGCATTGGAACGGCATTAAAAGTATTGCCTTGGGTGCGCATGATGCGCTCGAATCTTTTTGCCCATTCGATCCGATGGCGACTATTTTTTTTCTATTGAGCCGTTACGAAGAGTATATTTGTAAAGAAAAAGACGCACATGGCCGCTTTTCGGCACATTCGAGTATTTTGTATAAAGAAGATTTATTGTTACAACCACTTGTAAATCAATTAGTTGCAGCAATTTATAAAGTTATCCACAGTACTTATCCACACATTGTGCATAAGCAAGCAAATTTTAAGATAATTCCGACTTTCGATATAGATATGGCATTTGCGTATCAAGAAAAAGGTTGGAAAAGAGGTTTGGGTGGTTTTGCAAAAGATGTATTCAAGTTTGAGTGGCAACGTATAAAAGATAGATTTTTTTCGGTACTTCGCCTCCAAAAAGATCCTTACGATGTCTTTGATTATCTCGAAAAAAAAATAGAAAATCACGACGCCAGATTTTTCTTTCTCATGGCTGATCATGCACCATTCGATAGCAACATTGATGTCAAAAACAAGCGTTTTCAAGCAATTATTAAAAAAATAAGCGAAAAAAATAAGGTCGGTATTCATCCTTCTTATCAATCTAATTCGAGTATTTCGATATTAGAAAAAGAAAAAAATCGTTTACAATGTCTTGTAAATGAACAAGTTATACGCAGCCGACAACATTTTTTAAAACTTGACTTACCGAGCACTTATCGGAATTTGATTGCGCAAGGCGTCACAGAAGATTGGACGCTTGGTTTTGCAGAAGCAATCGGTTGGCGAGCCGCTATGGCGAGTCCTTTTTATTGGTTCGACCTCGAACGCAACGAACAAACACCGCTTTTACTCTACCCAACTGCGGCCATGGACGTGACGCTAAAACAATATTTGAAACTGAACCCAAACGAAGCCATCGCGCTACTTTCCACGCTCATTAATAATTGTAAAGCCACAAACGGACAATTTATTTTCATCTGGCACAACAGTTCTTTTTATACACAAGAAGGTTGGCAAGATTGGAATCTCGTTTTTGAGTTTTTGATGAGTCATAAATTTATCGCAAGCACTTAGGCCATCAGTCGAGAAGGCATTAAAATTGAAATTAATTTTTTTTTCGTTGCAATAAGCAAAAGACAATAGACAACTATTCTTATTGAAATTTGTTTGTTGCTTATTGCAAATTGTACTGAATTTTGAGCAAAGTCTTTTAAATTCCACTCTTTTCTATGAATCGCTAAATTGTTCGACACTATCAATACGGATCTACATCTACCGCAAAACTCACGGTCGAATAACCGCTTTGCTGTTGCGTATCAATAATAGATTCGCCGATGAGCGCCTTTGCAGCTTTTATGATATGCGCATCTCGTTCGAGTTTGACCATCAAATCCATGATATAATAATTTCGGACGCGCGCGATAGACGGCATCGCTGGGCCGATGACGCGTTTGCCAAGTTGTCGTTTTAGCAAATTTCCAAAATATTTTGAAGCATCGTTTACCGTTTCTGGCTTTTTGTGGCGAATTGTAATTTTTATCAAACGCCAAACTGGTGGATACAAAAACGCAGCGCGTTCGTCAATTTCTCTTTTATACAAATTCAAAAAATCATTGTGAAAAACGTCTTTTAACACCAAGTGTTGTGGGTTCGAGGCTTGTATAATGACTTTTCCGACCTTATCACGACGACCTGCGCGACCCGATACTTGCACCATCAACTGGAACGCTCGCTCGCTCGCTCGAAAATCTGGAAAAAACAACAACTGATCTGCATTGATGATACCAACCAAACCGACATTGTCAAAATCCAAGCCTTTGGTCACCATTTGCGTACCGACCAATATATCAATCCGCTTTTCTTCAAAATCATTGATGATTTGAGCATGAGCATTTTTGGTCTTTACGGTATCTAAATCCATGCGGCCAATTTGTGCATCAGGCAAATATATTTTGAGTTCGTCTTCTATTTTTTCAGTTCCTAAACCCTTCACAATCAATGTATTAGCACTACAAGTCGGACAGACTTTTGGAACTTGTTGGCTCGATCCGCAATAATGACAACGCAAATTATGCGTGAATTTATGATACGTCATGCTCACATCGCAGTTCTCGCATTGCGCTTTGTAGCCGCAAGTCGTGCATTGCATATATGGCGCATAGCCGCGTCGATTCTGAAATAAAATGGCTTGTTCGCCTTTCGCCAAAATCTGTTTTAGCTCATCTATCAGCAAATTTGAAAAAAAATGTTCTCCTTTTCGGCGCTTATTTTCCTCGTGCATATTTGCAAAAACAACATCGGGCAATCGGATGCCACCATAACGCTCGCCGAGATGAACCAATCCATATTTTTTTTGTCGCACGTTATAATACGTTTCGAGCGAAGGCGTGGCCGTACCCAAAAGTACATCTGCGCCGAATTTGGCAGCCAGATAAATGGCGGTGTCGCGCGCATTGTAGCGTGGCGAAGTATCTTGTTGTTTATACGAAGGATCATGTTCTTCGTCCACAATGATGAGTTTCAGATTATCGAAAGGTAAAAACATGGCCGAGCGAGCGCCGAGGATAATCGGTTTGCCAGCTTGTGTCAAATGCCACATTTCTACACGCTCGTTGTCGCTCATCTTTGAATGATAAACGGCTATTTTGTCGCCAAATATTTTTTGTAAACGGCTGATAATCTGAGTCGTAAGTCCAATTTCGGGCAAAAGATACAACACTTGTTCGCCTTTCGCCAAGGCTTCTTGCATCAACTCAATATAGACACGCGTTTTTCCGCTACCAGTGATTCCGTGTAGTAGCGTCACTTGTTTTTGTTCAAAACAAGTCCGAATTTTTGTCAAAGCCTCCACTTGTGCATCGCTCAAAACTGGCATCAATTCCGTTTCGTCGTCGAAGCCGCTGATACGTGAAGTTTCTTTTTTATAAATTTCAAAAATCCCTTTTTTCTCTAATCCTTTTAGCACTGTACTATCTACTTTTGCTAAATCATACAACTCTTGCGCACGTATAACTACTTGATTTTTAGCTAATTGTAAATATGCTAACAAAGCTGCTGCTTGTTTTTCGGATTTTCCGACAAGGGCAAACGCATCGGCAACTTTGCTTGAATCCGAGGCGAAAGGTTCAAGCAAACGAACGCATAAAATCGTTTTGGGCTTGTATTTTATTTTCATTTCCTCCTTTATCAGAATCACACGCTTATCTATGAGTCTGCGAAGAATTGGGAAAATTGTTTTTTGATTCAGGATTTTTTGTACCGTTTCGATGTTCAGTTCAGGTTGTAAACTCAATGCTTCGGCCACCAAATATTCTTTATCATCGAGGTCTTGAAAATTTTGATCGAATAGCGGATTGATAACCAAGAGCGTTTCACTCGCCAATTTTAAAGCAGCGGGCAATGCCGCATTCATTACTTCGCCGAGTGTGCAGCAGTAATAATCCGAAAGCCATTGCCAAAGTTCCATTTGTTGCGCCGTGATAATCGGCGTTTTATCGATGATGGCATTGATGTATTTCGGATCATGCAAAGCAGGTTTTTCGGTATGCAAACGCATGACCAAGCCAGAATACAACCTCGATTTTCCGAATTGCACTTCTACGCGACCACCTACGATGACGCTTTGCAAAAACTCAGTCGGCACACGATAAGTATATGGTTTGGGTATCGCCAATGGCAGCAACACCTCAGCAAAAAGATTGGTTTCGTGGACTGTATGAAATAATGGCTCGCTCAAAAGATTTATTTTTATTTAAAGCAAAGATAGACAAGGAAAACGAAAAATAGAAATGATTCATTTTTTAAAACCAATAAATCCTTTTTACATAAAGTAAGTGTTTAGCCATTAGTCAATAAGACCATAAAATTGAAGTTTAAAGCATTTTTCATTTCAACAAGCAATAGACAATTTGCAAAAAAAATCACGATAAATGTTGCTTATTACAAATTGCTTATTACACTGAGTTTTAAGTGAAATCTTATAAAATTACACACAATTCGATGAATGGCTAAATAGTTACGATATAAAATACTATACATAATTATTTGATTATCAACATTATTTTAAAATAAAAACAAAAAACGCGATTCATTCAAAATATTTCATTTTTTTAATTTTTTTATAAAAAGAAAATACGATAATGAAGTATATTTGTGCCAAATAAATATTTTTATAATATGTCGAATCCAATTTCTTTCAAAGTGACGCTGTTGGGCACTGGAACTTCACAAGGCGTGCCAGTCATTGGCTGCACTTGCGATACTTGTCTTTCGCTTGACGAAAAAGATAAAAGGCTTCGCGCATCAGTATTAATCGAGTTTGAAGATTTCAAAATCGCGATTGATGCTGGGCCAGATTTTCGACAACAAATGCTGCGTGCCAAAGTAAATCGTTTAGATGCGATTCTGCTCACGCACGAACACAACGACCACGTCATTGGACTGGACGATGTGCGACCTTTCAATTTTCGACAAGCGATGGATATGCCAATATGGGCATTGCCACGTGTATTGTCCGAATTGCGCGAACGATTTTCGTATGCTTTTTCGCCAACCAAATATCCTGGCTCGCCAGGTTTTGATATTCAAACTATCGATATTCAAAAGTCGATTCATATAAATGGTATTGAGATTGTACCAATCGAAATCATGCACGGCACTTTGCCAATAGTCGGTTTTCGGATTGGCGATTTTACGTACTTGACGGATTTGAAAAAAATAAGTGATTCGGCTTTTGAAAAAATAAAAGGTACTCGAATACTTGTCACCAACGCTTTGCACCATGATCCACACGTGGCGCACATGAACCTAAACGAAGCACTCGATTTTGTGGAGCGTGTCGGCGCAGAGCAAACCTACCTCACACACGTCAGTCACTTGATGGGCAAAGCCGAAGACACCAATCCGACTTTGCCCAAAGGTGTTCAGTTGGCTTTTGATGAGCAAGAGATTTTTGTTTAAAAATATATAATTCGTTTAGATTTTTTGTAGATATGCAAAGTGTAGTAAGTTTTTGTATTTGTCAAAAGTATTAAGTATTTGAGTATTAAGTATTCAAGTCGCGATAACAAACTAATGGTAAGCTATTTAGATATTAAAAGAACCAACTATTATATCAAAATGTGTTTGATTTTATTTTTTTCCTAAACGTTGGCAGCGTTCAAAACGCTGCCAACGTTGTAACATCAGCACAAACGTTCATAAAATACCTTATGGAAAAAGAAGAACACAATATTCAGTTTTTTAGCGAAGACATAGATTTTGAATTGCCAAACGAAGCAGCTGTGCGCGATTGGATAACGACAACGATTGCGGAAGAAAAAAAAGTATTAAAATTTATCAATTATGTTTTTGCCGACGATGAATACGTATATAACGTAAACATGGAACACCTTCAACATGATTTTTATACCGACATCATCACTTTTCATTATTCGCAGACAGCTATCGAAAGCGATATTTTTATTAGTATAGATCGTGTGAAGGACAATGCCGAAACACTTGGCATTTCGTTTCGTGACGAATTGCATCGGGTCATCATACATGGCGCGTTGCACCTTTGTGGCTATAAAGACAAAAGTGACGAAGACGAAATCGCTATGCGCAATCGCGAAAATTTTTATTTGCAAAAGCGAAATGGAATGATATTGGATATATCATAAAATACATAAATACTTGATTTTCAATCAAGTATTTATGTATTTTATGAATTAAGAAAATTAAAGTAATTAAGAAAATTAAAATAATAAGGTTCTTTTAAAAATTTTGAGAAAATACGTAGTACAGTAAGTTGTTGTGTTAGTCAAAAGTATTAAGTATTTGAGTATAAAGTATTCAAGTCGAGATAATAAGCTAATAATGAGCATCTTAAGTATTGTAAAAACTAAAATACTTAATACTTACATACTTAATATCATGTAAAATCAAGTAGAAAACTGATATTTTGAATTTACTCTACAAAATAATAAAAGAACCATTTTAAATAAGGGGTGATACAAGAAATAAGATACCCAAATTTTAGGAAGTATTTTGAGCCAAGACAAGGCACAAAAAAGGGGGTGTAGCAGGGCTACATACCGTTTTTTGTAACGAAGTATTGGTTCAAAAGACGAGTAAAATTTGGTAGATTATTTTTTGAATCAGCCCTAAATACTTAACAATCAATTATTTATACATTTATTTTATTAAAAGTAAATAATTTTTAACTCACATTATGAAAGTTTTAAAATTTGGAGGCTCGTCGGTTGGCACCCCTCAACGAATCGAACAATTGATAGATATTTTAAATAAATATCATCAACGAGGTGATAAATTTACGGTAGCGTTTTCTGCATTTAGTGGCATCACGGATACTTTGCTCGATTTGGCTGCGCACGCTGCCAAAGGCGATGAAAGTTACAAAGTTCAATTAAAAAAATTAGTCACTCGTCACGATGATGCCATTGCGCATTTATTGACTGGCGATTTGAAAAATAGCATTGCAACGTCGCTTGCCGAAAATCACAAAGAGCTCGAAGATTTGCTACATGGCATTTGTCTTGTTCGCGAAGCATCGCCTCGTACCTTGGATTATGTGGTGAGTTTTGGTGAGCGTAATTCTTCGTTCATCATTGCAGCGGCGATGACGCAACGTGGTATTCCAGCTGAGTTTCTTGATGCTCGAAAAGTAATCGTGACGGATAAAAATTTTGGCGCAGCAAAAGTTGATTTTGCGACGACCAACGAAAACATAAAACAATATTATGCCAATCACGACAATGCGGTGCAAGTAGTGACGGGTTTCATCGGCGCCGCAAAAGGCGGATTGACGACGACACTCGGCCGCGGCGGTTCGGATTATACTGGCGCTATACTCGGCGCGGCACTCGATGCCGAAGTCGTAGAAATCTGGACAGACGTGGATGGTATTTTGACAGCCGACCCGCGCAAAGTCAAAAAAGCATTTACGGTACCAGTCATGACGTATGGCGAAGCGATGGAAATGTCGCACTTCGGCGCAAAGGTGATTTATCCGCCGACCATACAACCAACGCTCGCCAAAAATATTCCGCTTGTCATAAAAAATACTTTTAATCCAGATTTTGAAGGTACGCTCGTGAGTACCAAAGGCAATCCGAACGGAAACATCATAACTGGTATTTCTTCGATTCCGCACATTACGTTGCTGACTTTGCAAGGCAGTGGTTTGTTTGGCGTGCCAGGTATTGCGGCTCGATTGTTTAGCGCGCTCGGTCGTGGCGGCGTGAATATCATTTTGATTACGCAAGGCTCGTCTGAATATTCGATTAGTTTTGCGGTGCAGCCTTCGAGTGCCAAAAAAGCAGTTCGCGCAGTTGAAGATGAGTTTGAATACGAAATGAAAAGTGCTTTGGTGGATAGTATCAAAATCGAAGACGATTTGGCGGTCATCGCCATCATTGGTGAAAATATGCGTTTCCGTCCTGGTATTGCAGGACGAATGTTTCAAGCATTGGGAAAAAATGGTATCAACTCGGTAGCGATTGCACAAGGTTCTTCGGAACTCAATATTTCGGTAGTTGTGCCAAAAAGCGATGAAAACAAAGCGCTCAATGCGTTGCACGAATCGTTTTTCCTTTCGGACACGCGCCAACTCAATCTATTTGTGATGGGTGTTGGTTTGATTGGCGGCACGTTGATTCACCAAATACAACAACAAGCAAATTATCTGAAAACAGAACGTTCGCTTGAAATAAAAATAATTGGTTTGGCGAATAGCAAAACCATGACTTTCAATGACGAAGGTATTCCGCTTGACAATTGGCAAGCGACACTCGCCGCTTCAACGCAGGTTTCAGATGTGACTACTTTTATTGACACCATGAAATCTATGAATTTGGCGAATACTATTTTTATAGACAACACAGCCAGCGAAGAAATTGCTGCCAATTACGGTACAATCCTCAATGCGAGTATTTCGATTTCTACGCCGAACAAAATTGCGACTTCTTCTTCTTACGAACAATATCAAGATTTGAAACGCATCGCAAATCGCCGAAACGTACAGTTCAAATACGAAACGAACGTGGGTGCAGGTTTGCCGATACTTTCTACGCTTACGGATTTGACGAATAGTGGTGATCGAATTTTGAAAATAGAAGGCGTTTTGTCTGGTACATTGGCTTATATTTTTAATAACTTTAAAGCTGGCACAACGTTTAGCGCCATCGTTCGCCAAGCAAAAGCATTGGGCTTGACCGAACCAGATCCACGTGATGATTTGAGTGGTCGTGATGTGCGTCGTAAAATAATTATCCTTGCGCGCGAGTCAGGTTACAGCATCGAAGCCGAAGACGTAGCGCTCGAAAATATTTTACCCGATACTTGCGTAAAAGCAAAAACGGTAGATGAGTTTTTCGTGGCACTCGAACAAGCCGATGCGCACTTTGAAACCTTGCGTAGCAAAGCCGAAGCGAATGGAAAAGCATTACGCATGGCGGCAAAATTAGAAAATGGCAAAGCAAGCGTTGGCCTTATCGAGGTAGATACGCAACATCCGTTCTATATGTTGAGTGGTAGTGACAATATGATTGTGTTTACATCCGAACGATATAAAGACAGACCGCTTGTGGTTCGTGGTCCAGGCGCAGGTGCAGAAGTAACCGCTGCTGGTATTTTTGCCGAAATCATTACGATTGGTAATTATTTGTAGGCGAGCGACCTTTTGTAGTATTGGGCATCAGTCGAAAAAGAATTAACATTGTAAATTAATGTATTTTTCATTTCAATAAGCAATAGACAATAAACAATAAACATTTTTTCGTTTTAAAATTTGTTTATTGCTTATTGCAAATTATAGTGAACATAATATAAAGTCTTAAAACAATCAATTTATTCATAAATAAATAAGTTGTTACAAAACAAAGATTAAATTTTATAATTATTTTTATAAAACATTGATAATCAATTAGTTATAAATATTTTGAACATAAATAAATCAGGAATAAAGGTATTTGCACCTGCTACGGTAGCCAATGTGGCTTGCGGTTTCGATTGTCTCGGATTTGCGATAAATGCACCAGGCGATGAAGTCATAGTTTCTTTTAATGATACTCATAAAGGCTTGCGTGTAAGTAATATAACAGGTGCAGGTGGTAAATTACCTTTCGAGATTCATAAAAATACAGCAGCTTGGGGTGCGCAAAAATTCCTTGAATCTATCGGCGAACAAGACCGTGGCATTGATATGGAAATTCATAAAAAAATGCCTTTTGGTAGCGGATTGGGTTCGAGTGCAGCGAGTGCGGTTGCAGGTGTTTTTGCAATCAATGCCTTGGTATCGCATCATCCAATGGGCAAAAAAGAGTTAATTTCTTTTGCACTTGATGGCGAAGAATTGGCTTCGGGCGCACGTCATGCAGACAATATTGCACCTTGTATGTTGGGCGGTATCACAATGGTACGCGACAATCATACATTAGATATTCAACGCTTGGCTTCGCCGCGTGGTTTATATGCGACCGTTATTTATTCGGAAGTAGAAGTTTTGACAAAAGAAGCGCGGACTATGCTCAGTAAAGAAGTGACACTCAAACAGCATATACAACAAAGCGCAAATATGGGCGGGCTGATAGTTGGCTTATACAACAGCGATTTTGACTTGATTGGTCGCTCGTTACAAGATATTATCATAGAGCCACAACGTGCAAAATTGATTCCACACTTTTATGATGTACAAAATGCGGCTTTATCCGCAGGTGCATTGGGTTGTAGTATATCGGGTTCGGGGCCATCTATTTTTGCATTGAGTGCCAATAGCTTGATTGCAGAAGAAGTTGGTTTAGCCATGCAAGCAATATTTAATAAACATAAAATCAAAAACGAGCTATACGTATCGCCTATCAATCAAGAAGGTGTTGTGCTTTGTTAATTCATTTCATACTTATTTCAACTTATGTTACTCTACTCGACTAAAAATAAATCGCATATTGTAGATTTAAAAGAAGCTATTTTCAAAGGATTACCTGACGATAATGGCTTGTATATGCCCACAAATATCCCTACACTTGATCCTGATTTTATTCAAAATATAAAGGATTATTCATTTTCTGAATTGGCTTTTGAAATCAGCAAAACCTTATTGCAAGGATTTGTGCCAGAACAAGACCTAAAAAACCTTATCGAAGAAGCGATTAATTTTCCTGCGCCGTTGGTAAAGATGGACAATAGTACTTACTTCTTGGAATTGTTTCATGGGCCTTCGTTAGCATTCAAGGATTTTGGCGCACGCTTTATGTCAAGATTAATGAGTTATTTTGACAAAGGAAATGATAAAAAATTAGTTATTTTGGTAGCTACATCGGGTGATACTGGCGGTGCGGTTGCAGCTGGCTTTTACAAAACATTAGGTATAGAAGTTGTAATCTTATATCCAAGTGGTAAAGTAAGTATGTTGCAAGAGAAACAATTGACTACACTCGGTCACAATGTGCGCGCACTCGAAGTCAATGGTACTTTCGATGATTGCCAAGCATTGGTCAAAGAAGCATTTTTGGATAAGGAATTAACCTCGGCTTTACGCCTTAGCTCTGCAAACTCTATCAATATTGCTCGATTGATACCTCAATCTTTCTATTACTTCGAGGCTTACAAACAACTCGAAAACCCAAAAAACGTAGTCTTCTGTGTTCCATCAGGTAACTTTGGTAATCTTACGGCAGGGCTTTTTGCTCAAAAAATGGGTTTACCTGTACATCATTTTATAGCTGCTACCAATGCAAATGACATTGTACCGAGCTATTTATCGAGTGGGGAATACAATCCAAGACCTTCGGTTAGAACTTTATCCAATGCTATGGACGTTGGTAATCCATCTAATTTTACTCGAATGATGGATATATGTTCCACGTGGAACATTATGAAAGAGCAAATTTCAGGTTATGGATACAACGATAATGATACTGCTTTGGCTATGAAAGAAGTAAAAAGTAAGTACAATTACGTTTCAGAACCACATAGTGCAGTCGGATATTTAGCTTTAAAAGAATGGCAAAAGACGAATCCTGACACACAAGGTATCGTATTAGCTACTGCACATCCAGCAAAATTTCTTGATGATGTAGAAAATATATTAGAACAAAAGATAGAAATCCCTACTCGATTAGCTGATTTGGCTGATTTAAAAAAGGAATCAGTATTGATGAATACCGAATACAAGCCATTTAAAAAGTGGTTATTAGACAATTATTAATGAATCATTAATGAATGTTCCACGTGGAACATCAGCAACAACATCTTTATTAATCTATTTTCAATGTCAATGATTTATAAAAAATGATTAATATTCAATATTTTAATAAATAAAAAAGCAACAAATAAGACTATGTTCCACGTGGAACATAGTCTTATTTGTTGCTTTTTTATTTATTAAAATATTGAATATTAATCATTTTTTATAAATCATTGACATTGAAAATAGATTAATAAAGATGTTGTTGCTGATGTTCCACGTGGAACATTCATTAATGATTCATTAATAATTGTCTAATAACCACTTTTTAAATGGCTTGTATTCGGTATTCATCAATACTGATTCCTTTTTTAAATCAGCCAAATCAGCTAATCGAGTAGGGATTTCTATCTTTTGTTCTAATATATTTTCTACATCATCAAGAAATTTTGCTGGATGTGCAGTAGCTAATACGATACCTTGTGTGTCAGGATTCGTCTTTTGCCATTCTTTTAAAGCTAAATATCCGACTGCACTATGTGGTTCTGAAACGTAATTGTACTTACTTTTTACTTCTTTCATAGCCAAAGCAGTATCATTATCGTTGTATCCATAACCTGAAATTTGCTCTTTCATAATGTTCCACGTGGAACATATATCCATCATTCGAGTAAAATTAGATGGATTACCAACGTCCATAGCATTGGATAAAGTTCTAACCGAAGGTCTTGGATTGTATTCCCCACTCGATAAATAGCTCGGTACAATGTCATTTGCATTGGTAGCAGCTATAAAATGATGTACAGGTAAACCCATTTTTTGAGCAAAAAGCCCTGCCGTAAGATTACCAAAGTTACCTGATGGAACACAGAAGACTACGTTTTTTGGGTTTTCGAGTTGTTTGTAAGCCTCGAAGTAATAGAAAGATTGAGGTATCAATCGAGCAATATTGATAGAGTTTGCAGAGCTAAGGCGTAAAGCCGAGGTTAATTCCTTATCCAAAAATGCTTCTTTGACCAATGCTTGGCAATCATCGAAAGTACCATTGACTTCGAGTGCGCGCACATTGTGACCGAGTGTAGTCAATTGTTTCTCTTGCAACATACTTACTTTACCACTTGGATATAAGATTACAACTTCTATACCTAATGTTTTGTAAAAGCCAGCTGCAACCGCACCGCCAGTATCACCCGATGTAGCTACCAAAATAACTAATTTTTTATCATTTCCTTTGTCAAAATAACTCATTAATCTTGACATAAAGCGTGCGCCAAAATCCTTGAATGCTAACGAAGGCCCATGAAACAATTCCAAGAAGTAAGTACTATTGTCCATCTTTACCAACGGCGCAGGAAAATTAATCGCTTCTTCGATAAGGTTTTTTAGGTCTTGTTCTGGCACAAATCCTTGCAATAAGGTTTTGCTGATTTCAAAAGCCAATTCAGAAAATGAATAATCCTTTATATTTTGAATAAAATCAGGATCAAGTGTAGGGATATTTGTGGGCATATACAAGCCATTATCGTCAGGTAATCCTTTGAAAATAGCTTCTTTTAAATCTACAATATGCGATTTATTTTTAGTCGAGTAGAGTAACATAAGTTGAAATAAGTATGAAATGAATTAACAAAGCACAACACCTTCTTGATTGATAGGCGATACGTATAGCTCGTTTTTGATTTTATGTTTATTAAATATTGCTTGCATGGCTAAACCAACTTCTTCTGCAATCAAGCTATTGGCACTCAATGCAAAAATAGATGGCCCCGAACCCGATATACTACAACCCAATGCACCTGCGGATAAAGCCGCATTTTGTACATCATAAAAGTGTGGAATCAATTTTGCACGTTGTGGCTCTATGATAATATCTTGTAACGAGCGACCAATCAAGTCAAAATCGCTGTTGTATAAGCCAACTATCAGCCCGCCCATATTTGCGCTTTGTTGTATATGCTGTTTGAGTGTCACTTCTTTACTGAGCATAGTCCGCGCTTCTTTTGTCAAAACTTCTACTTCCGAATAAATAACGGTCGCATATAAACCACGCGGCGAAGCCAAGCGTTGAATATCTAATGTATGATTGTCGCGTACCATTGTGATACCGCCCAACATACAAGGTGCAATATTGTCTGCATGACGTGCGCCCGAAGCCAATTCTTCGCCATCAAGTGCAAAAGAAATTAACTCTTTTTTGCCCATTGGATGATGCGATACCAAGGCATTGATTGCAAAAACACCTGCAACCGCACTCGCTGCACTCGAACCCAATCCGCTACCAAAAGGCATTTTTTTATGAATTTCCATATCAATGCCACGGTCTTGTTCGCCGATAGATTCAAGGAATTTTTGCGCACCCCAAGCTGCTGTATTTTTATGAATCTCGAAAGGTAATTTACCACCTGCACCTGTTATATTACTTACACGCAAGCCTTTATGAGTATCATTAAAAGAAACTATGACTTCATCGCCTGGTGCATTTATCGCAAATCCGAGACAATCGAAACCGCAAGCCACATTGGCTACCGTAGCAGGTGCAAATACCTTTATTCCTGATTTATTTATGTTCAAAATATTTATAACTAATTGATTATCAATGTTTTATAAAAATAATTATAAAATTTAATCTTTGTTTTGTAACAACTTATTTATTTATGAATAAATTGATTGTTTTAAGACTTTATATTATGTTCACTATAATTTGCAATAAGCAATAAACAAATTTTAAAACGAAAAAATGTTTATTGTTTATTGTCTATTGCTTATTGAAATGAAAAATACATTAATTTACAATGTTAATTCTTTTTCGACTGATGCCCAATACTACAAAAGGTCGCTCGCCTACAAATAATTACCAATCGTAATGATTTCGGCAAAAATACCAGCAGCGGTTACTTCTGCACCTGCGCCTGGACCACGAACCACAAGCGGTCTGTCTTTATATCGTTCGGATGTAAACACAATCATATTGTCACTACCACTCAACATATAGAACGGATGTTGCGTATCTACCTCGATAAGGCCAACGCTTGCTTTGCCATTTTCTAATTTTGCCGCCATGCGTAATGCTTTTCCATTCGCTTCGGCTTTGCTACGCAAGGTTTCAAAGTGCGCATCGGCTTGTTCGAGTGCCACGAAAAACTCATCTACCGTTTTTGCTTTTACGCAAGTATCGGGTAAAATATTTTCGAGCGCTACGTCTTCGGCTTCGATGCTGTAACCTGACTCGCGCGCAAGGATAATTATTTTACGACGCACATCACGACCACTCAAATCATCACGTGGATCTGGTTCGGTCAAGCCCAATGCTTTTGCTTGGCGAACGATGGCGCTAAACGTTGTGCCAGCTTTAAAGTTATTAAAAATATAAGCCAATGTACCAGACAAAACGCCTTCTATTTTCAAAATTCGATCACCACTATTCGTCAAATCCGTAAGCGTAGAAAGTATCGGCAAACCTGCACCCACGTTCGTTTCGTATTTGAACTGTACGTTTCGGCGATTTGCGATGCGTTTCAAATCTTGATATTGTTCGTAAGAAGAAGAAGTCGCAATTTTGTTCGGCGTAGAAATCGAAATACTCGCATTGAGGATTGTACCGTAATTGGCAGCAATTTCTTCGCTGGCTGTGTTGTCTATAAAAATAGTATTCGCCAAATTCATAGATTTCATGGTGTCAATAAAAGTAGTCACATCTGAAACCTGCGTTGAAGCGGCGAGTGTCGCTTGCCAATTGTCAAGCGGAATACCTTCGTCATTGAAAGTCATGGTTTTGCTATTCGCCAAACCAATTATTTTTATTTCAAGCGAACGTTCTGTTTTCAGATAATTTGCTTGTTGTTGTATTTGGTGAATCAACGTGCCGCCAATCAAACCAACACCCATCACAAATAGATTGAGTTGGCGCGTGTCCGAAAGGAAAAACGATTCGTGCAACGCATTGAGCGCTTTGTTTTCATCGCTTTTTGGCACAACTACCGAAATATTGAGTTCCGAAGAACCTTGTGCAATCGCTACCGAGTTGATACCATTTTTTCCCAATGCTTGAAACATTCGTCCTGCAATACCAGGACGGAAACGCATATTTTCACCAATGATGGCGATGACCGCCAAATCGTCTTCGATTTTGATACTATCCACCAAAGCACTTTTCATTTCGTATTCAAACTCATCTTCAACTGCGCGAACTGCTTTTTTGGCACTCGAAGGCTGCACCGCAAAACTAATCGAATATTCAGACGAGCCTTGCGTAATCAAAATGATATTCACGCCGCCACGACCGAGCGCGCTAAACAATCGAGCCGCAATACCTGGCACGCCAAACAAACCACTGCCTTGCAAAGTCAGCAACGTAATGTGCGGAATCGAAGAAATACCAGTTATGATGTTTCCGTTCGGATTGCCTTTGGTACTCACGAGCGTACCTTCAAAATCTGGATTAAAAGTATTTTTTATGACAAGCGGAATATTTTTGGCGAGCGTTGGTTGTATGGTCGGCGGATAAATCACCTTTGCGCCGAAGTGCGACATTTCCATCGCTTCGCCATACGTCATGACTGGTACCGTAAATGCTTTTTTGACTTTGCGCGGGTCGGCTGTCAAAATACCATCCACGTCTGTCCAGATTTCTACGACTTCGGCATCGAGTGCCGCGCCGAGTATAGCGCCAGTATAATCCGAACCGCCGCGGCCGAGTGTCGTCGTCAATCCGCCTTTTGCGGCGCCGATGAAACCCGTCACTACTTGCACCGCATTGTCGTGATTGGCATAATATTGTTTTATGTTTTCGTTGGTCGTCGCAAAATCAACTTTTGCTGCGCCAAAATTTTTATCCGTCACGATTACTTTTCGAGCATCAAGAAACTCAGCTGGAATACCACGTTGCGTCATCGCCGCTGCAATGATGAACGAAGAATTACGCTCACCAAAACTCACCACATAATCCAAGGTACGAGGCGATGCTTCGCGAACAAGACAAATGCCATGTAGCAAATCTTCGAGCTCTTTGTGATTTTCGGCAAGCGACGTTGCAATGCTATTTTTCAAATCGCCAGTCAATAAATGCGCAATGGCATCATCGTGACGAGTGACTAATTTTTTTAATTGAACTTTGTAACTTTCATCGCCTTTGGCAGCGTGCGCAGCCAAATCGAGCAAAGTATCCGTGATGCCACTAAATGCAGAAAACGCTACCGTAAATTTATCACCTCGTTGATGATATTTATTTAAAATATCTATCAATTGTTCGATTCGTTGAGGGGTGCCAACCGACGAGCCTCCAAATTTTAAAACTTTCATAATGTGAGTTAAAAATTATTTACTTTTAATAAAATAAATGTATAAATAATTGATTGTTAAGTATTTAGGGCTGATTCAAAAAATAATCTACCAAATTTTACTCGTCTTTTGAACCAATACTTCGTTACAAAAAACGGTATGTAGCCCTGCTACACCCCCTTTTTTGTGCCTTGTCTTGGCTCAAAATACTTCCTAAAATTTGGGTATCTTATTTCTTGTATCACCCCTTATTTAAAATGGTTCTTTTATTATTTTGTAGAGTAAATTCAAAATATCAGTTTTCTACTTGATTTTACATGATATTAAGTATGTAAGTATTAAGTATTTTAGTTTTTACAATACTTAAGATGCTCATTATTAGCTTATTATCTCGACTTGAATACTTTATACTCAAATACTTAATACTTTTGACTAACACAACAACTTACTGTACTACGTATTTTCTCAAAATTTTTAAAAGAACCTTATTATTTTAATTTTCTTAATTACTTTAATTTTCTTAATTCATAAAATACATAAATACTTGATTGAAAATCAAGTATTTATGTATTTTATGATATATCCAATATCATTCCATTTCGCTTTTGCAAATAAAAATTTTCGCGATTGCGCATAGCGATTTCGTCTTCGTCACTTTTGTCTTTATAGCCACAAAGGTGCAACGCGCCATGTATGATGACCCGATGCAATTCGTCACGAAACGAAATGCCAAGTGTTTCGGCATTGTCCTTCACACGATCTATACTAATAAAAATATCGCTTTCGATAGCTGTCTGCGAATAATGAAAAGTGATGATGTCGGTATAAAAATCATGTTGAAGGTGTTCCATGTTTACGTTATATACGTATTCATCGTCGGCAAAAACATAATTGATAAATTTTAATACTTTTTTTTCTTCCGCAATCGTTGTCGTTATCCAATCGCGCACAGCTGCTTCGTTTGGCAATTCAAAATCTATGTCTTCGCTAAAAAACTGAATATTGTGTTCTTCTTTTTCCATAAGGTATTTTATGAACGTTTGTGCTGATGTTACAACGTTGGCAGCGTTTTGAACGCTGCCAACGTTTAGGAAAAAAATAAAATCAAACACATTTTGATATAATAGTTGGTTCTTTTAATATCTAAATAGCTTACCATTAGTTTGTTATCGCGACTTGAATACTTAATACTCAAATACTTAATACTTTTGACAAATACAAAAACTTACTACACTTTGCATATCTACAAAAAATCTAAACGAATTATATATTTTTAAACAAAAATCTCTTGCTCATCAAAAGCCAACTGAACACCTTTGGGCAAAGTCGGATTGGTGTCTTCGGCTTTGCCCATCAAGTGACTGACGTGTGTGAGGTAGGTTTGCTCTGCGCCGACACGCTCCACAAAATCGAGTGCTTCGTTTAGGTTCATGTGCGCCACGTGTGGATCATGGTGCAAAGCGTTGGTGACAAGTATTCGAGTACCTTTTATTTTTTCAAAAGCCGAATCACTTATTTTTTTCAAATCCGTCAAGTACGTAAAATCGCCAATCCGAAAACCGACTATTGGCAAAGTGCCGTGCATGATTTCGATTGGTACAATCTCAATACCATTTATATGAATCGACTTTTGAATATCGATAGTTTGAATATCAAAACCTGGCGAGCCAGGATATTTGGTTGGCGAAAAAGCATACGAAAATCGTTCGCGCAATTCGGACAATACACGTGGCAATGCCCATATTGGCATATCCATCGCTTGTCGAAAATTGAAAGGTCGCACATCGTCCAGTCCAATGACGTGGTCGTTGTGTTCGTGCGTGAGCAGAATCGCATCTAAACGATTTACTTTGGCACGCAGCATTTGTTGTCGAAAATCTGGCCCAGCATCAATCGCGATTTTGAAATCTTCAAACTCGATTAATACTGATGCGCGAAGCCTTTTATCTTTTTCGTCAAGCGAAAGACAAGTATCGCAAGTGCAGCCAATGACTGGCACGCCTTGTGAAGTTCCAGTGCCCAACAGCGTCACTTTGAAAGAAATTGGATTCGACATATTATAAAAATATTTATTTGGCACAAATATACTTCATTATCGTATTTTCTTTTTATAAAAAAATTAAAAAAATGAAATATTTTGAATGAATCGCGTTTTTTGTTTTTATTTTAAAATAATGTTGATAATCAAATAATTATGTATAGTATTTTATATCGTAACTATTTAGCCATTCATCGAATTGTGTGTAATTTTATAAGATTTCACTTAAAACTCAGTGTAATAAGCAATTTGTAATAAGCAACATTTATCGTGATTTTTTTTGCAAATTGTCTATTGCTTGTTGAAATGAAAAATGCTTTAAACTTCAATTTTATGGTCTTATTGACTAATGGCTAAACACTTACTTTATGTAAAAAGGATTTATTGGTTTTAAAAAATGAATCATTTCTATTTTTCGTTTTCCTTGTCTATCTTTGCTTTAAATAAAAATAAATCTTTTGAGCGAGCCATTATTTCATACAGTCCACGAAACCAATCTTTTTGCTGAGGTGTTGCTGCCATTGGCGATACCCAAACCATATACTTATCGTGTGCCGACTGAGTTTTTGCAAAGCGTCATCGTAGGTGGTCGCGTAGAAGTGCAATTCGGAAAATCGAGGTTGTATTCTGGCTTGGTCATGCGTTTGCATACCGAAAAACCTGCTTTGCATGATCCGAAATACATCAATGCCATCATCGATAAAACGCCGATTATCACGGCGCAACAAATGGAACTTTGGCAATGGCTTTCGGATTATTACTGCTGCACACTCGGCGAAGTAATGAATGCGGCATTGCCCGCTGCTTTAAAATTGGCGAGTGAAACGCTCTTGGTTATCAATCCGCTATTCGATCAAAATTTTCAAGACCTCGATGATAAAGAATATTTGGTGGCCGAAGCATTGAGTTTACAACCTGAACTGAACATCGAAACGGTACAAAAAATCCTGAATCAAAAAACAATTTTCCCAATTCTTCGCAGACTCATAGATAAGCGTGTGATTCTGATAAAGGAGGAAATGAAAATAAAATACAAGCCCAAAACGATTTTATGCGTTCGTTTGCTTGAACCTTTCGCCTCGGATTCAAGCAAAGTTGCCGATGCGTTTGCCCTTGTCGGAAAATCCGAAAAACAAGCAGCAGCTTTGTTAGCATATTTACAATTAGCTAAAAATCAAGTAGTTATACGTGCGCAAGAGTTGTATGATTTAGCAAAAGTAGATAGTACAGTGCTAAAAGGATTAGAGAAAAAAGGGATTTTTGAAATTTATAAAAAAGAAACTTCACGTATCAGCGGCTTCGACGACGAAACGGAATTGATGCCAGTTTTGAGCGATGCACAAGTGGAGGCTTTGACAAAAATTCGGACTTGTTTTGAACAAAAACAAGTGACGCTACTACACGGAATCACTGGTAGCGGAAAAACGCGTGTCTATATTGAGTTGATGCAAGAAGCCTTGGCGAAAGGCGAACAAGTGTTGTATCTTTTGCCCGAAATTGGACTTACGACTCAGATTATCAGCCGTTTACAAAAAATATTTGGCGACAAAATAGCCGTTTATCATTCAAAGATGAGCGACAACGAGCGTGTAGAAATGTGGCATTTGACACAAGCTGGCAAACCGATTATCCTCGGCGCTCGCTCGGCCATGTTTTTACCTTTCGATAATCTGAAACTCATCATTGTGGACGAAGAACATGATCCTTCGTATAAACAACAAGATACTTCGCCACGCTACAATGCGCGCGACACCGCCATTTATCTGGCTGCCAAATTCGGCGCAGATGTACTTTTGGGTACGGCCACGCCTTCGCTCGAAACGTATTATAACGTGCGACAAAAAAAATATGGATTGGTTCATCTCGGCGAGCGTTATGGTGGCATCCGATTGCCCGATGTTGTTTTTGCAAATATGCACGAGGAAAATAAGCGCCGAAAAGGAGAACATTTTTTTTCAAATTTGCTGATAGATGAGCTAAAACAGATTTTGGCGAAAGGCGAACAAGCCATTTTATTTCAGAATCGACGCGGCTATGCGCCATATATGCAATGCACGACTTGCGGCTACAAAGCGCAATGCGAGAACTGCGATGTGAGCATGACGTATCATAAATTCACGCATAATTTGCGTTGTCATTATTGCGGATCGAGCCAACAAGTTCCAAAAGTCTGTCCGACTTGTAGTGCTAATACATTGATTGTGAAGGGTTTAGGAACTGAAAAAATAGAAGACGAACTCAAAATATATTTGCCTGATGCACAAATTGGCCGCATGGATTTAGATACCGTAAAGACCAAAAATGCTCATGCTCAAATCATCAATGATTTTGAAGAAAAGCGGATTGATATATTGGTCGGTACGCAAATGGTGACCAAAGGCTTGGATTTTGACAATGTCGGTTTGGTTGGTATCATCAATGCAGATCAGTTGTTGTTTTTTCCAGATTTTCGAGCGAGCGAGCGAGCGTTCCAGTTGATGGTGCAAGTATCGGGTCGCGCAGGTCGTCGTGATAAGGTCGGAAAAGTCATTATACAAGCCTCGAACCCACAACACTTGGTGTTAAAAGACGTTTTTCACAATGATTTTTTGAATTTGTATAAAAGAGAAATTGACGAACGCGCTGCGTTTTTGTATCCACCAGTTTGGCGTTTGATAAAAATTACAATTCGCCACAAAAAGCCAGAAACGGTAAACGATGCTTCAAAATATTTTGGAAATTTGCTAAAACGACAACTTGGCAAACGCGTCATCGGCCCAGCGATGCCGTCTATCGCGCGCGTCCGAAATTATTATATCATGGATTTGATGGTCAAACTCGAACGAGATGCGCATATCATAAAAGCTGCAAAGGCGCTCATCGGCGAATCTATTATTGATACGCAACAGCAAAGCGGTTATTCGACCGTGAGTTTTGCGGTAGATGTAGATCCGTATTGATAGTGTCGAACAATTTAGCGATTCATAGAAAAGAGTGGAATTTAAAAGACTTTGCTCAAAATTCAGTACAATTTGCAATAAGCAACAAACAAATTTCAATAAGAATAGTTGTCTATTGTCTTTTGCTTATTGCAACGAAAAAAAAATTAATTTCAATTTTAATGCCTTCTCGACTGATGGCCTAAGTGCTTGCGATAAATTTATGACTCATCAAAAACTCAAAAACGAGATTCCAATCTTGCCAACCTTCTTGTGTATAAAAAGAACTGTTGTGCCAGATGAAAATAAATTGTCCGTTTGTGGCTTTACAATTATTAATGAGCGTGGAAAGTAGCGCGATGGCTTCGTTTGGGTTCAGTTTCAAATATTGTTTTAGCGTCACGTCCATGGCCGCAGTTGGGTAGAGTAAAAGCGGTGTTTGTTCGTTGCGTTCGAGGTCGAACCAATAAAAAGGACTCGCCATAGCGGCTCGCCAACCGATTGCTTCTGCAAAACCAAGCGTCCAATCTTCTGTGACGCCTTGCGCAATCAAATTCCGATAAGTGCTCGGTAAGTCAAGTTTTAAAAAATGTTGTCGGCTGCGTATAACTTGTTCATTTACAAGACATTGTAAACGATTTTTTTCTTTTTCTAATATCGAAATACTCGAATTAGATTGATAAGAAGGATGAATACCGACCTTATTTTTTTCGCTTATTTTTTTAATAATTGCTTGAAAACGCTTGTTTTTGACATCAATGTTGCTATCGAATGGTGCATGATCAGCCATGAGAAAGAAAAATCTGGCGTCGTGATTTTCTATTTTTTTTTCGAGATAATCAAAGACATCGTAAGGATCTTTTTGGAGGCGAAGTACCGAAAAAAATCTATCTTTTATACGTTGCCACTCAAACTTGAATACATCTTTTGCAAAACCACCCAAACCTCTTTTCCAACCTTTTTCTTGATACGCAAATGCCATATCTATATCGAAAGTCGGAATTATCTTAAAATTTGCTTGCTTATGCACAATGTGTGGATAAGTACTGTGGATAACTTTATAAATTGCTGCAACTAATTGATTTACAAGTGGTTGTAACAATAAATCTTCTTTATACAAAATACTCGAATGTGCCGAAAAGCGGCCATGTGCGTCTTTTTCTTTACAAATATACTCTTCGTAACGGCTCAATAGAAAAAAAATAGTCGCCATCGGATCGAATGGGCAAAAAGATTCGAGCGCATCATGCGCACCCAAGGCAATACTTTTAATGCCGTTCCAATGCACAATCTGATAAGGTTGTGGCTGTATGTCATTTTCAAAAAGCAATGAATGACTTTTTATCCAAAGCGAAGCGTTATTCGGTTTGGTGTTGCCATAATAAATTTTTGCTTCGGTTATATTTTCAAAAACGCTCAAATCGGTTTCGTACACAACATCAAGCGACAGCATTTGACCGAAAACGGCATCAAATACGTATTGCACACGTGGCGTCAATTGTGGCGTGTAGATATGTAGTCGGTTATTGGTCATTTATAAACCCAATAATTTTTTCATTTTATGAAAAATATCCGAGTTCTCGTATATGCCCGCAAAGGCTTCTGCGCCTGGGCCATACGCGTAAACTGGAATCATAGTGCCAGTGTGATAGTCGGTCGTAAATTTTGTTTCTAATTTTCCTAACACCGAACCTTTGTTGATAGAGTAGCCGCCAGTCTCGTGATCTGCTGTGACAATGACGAGCGTTTCGCCGTTTTTTTTTGCAAATTCTAATATTTTTCCAATCGCATTGTCAAAATCAATCATTTCGGTAACGATGTAATCCGAATTATTGGCGTGTCCGCCCCAATCGATTTGAGAACCTTCTATCATCATAAAAAAACCTTTTTTACTACGATTTTCAAGAAAATTTGCTGCAAATTGACTTGCAAATGGCAAATAATCGCGCCCTTGCGAGGCTTGTAACGGATGGTCGTTGGCCGTAAAATAAGCCAAATTTCGCTTATCCGTTTTTACGTCTTTCAATTCTTCTTTAAAAAAATCACTGACTTGGTAGCCTTTCGTTTCGAGTTCTTTGTATAGGTTTCGAGTGTCTTTCGT
>JAYUJV010000337.1:0-7242 GCA_043764975.1 Saprospirales bacterium | reverse complement strand
GTATTAAGTATTCAATTCGAGATATAAACTCATTTTTAGAAGATTATGTATTAAAAATATGTAATTTTTAATGCTGTCGGTAAGGCCTTGTGCGACTTTAAACCAATAAAATATTATTCAGACGAAAGAAATGAAATCTCATTTTTTTCGTCTTTTTTTGTAATAAAATAAGGCATTTTTGAGTTTTATAAATTAAAAATATTAAGCATGAAAATATTAATGATTGTACTTTCTTTTTTTATTTTCTTTGAAAATAAAGTAAATTGCCAAACCAATAAATCGACGAAAACCAAGGTTGAAAATTCCAATTTTGACATAGAAAGAAAAGATTTTATATTGAAAATCAATGAGTTACGCGCATCGGGTTGTAATTGTGGTAGTTCAAAAATGAAACCAGTTTTGGCTGTGACTTACAATACACTCTTGGATTCTTCGGCTCGTGTTCATGCAAGAGATATGTTTAAAAACAAGAAAATGAGCCACGTCGGTTCAGATAAATCGAAGTTTAGCGAGCGCATCACAAAAGCTGGTTACAAGTGGAAATTTTCGGGCGAAAACATTGCAAGAGGTCAATTGTCTGCCTCCGAAGTTTTTGAAGATTGGAAACTCAGTCCGTCGCATTGTCTGAACATGATGAGTGGCGATTATAAAGAAATTGGTTTAGAAAAAGTCGGCGATTTTTGGGCGTTGGATTTTGGTACGAAATTTTAAACCGAATAAATTCGGTGCTACAAAAAAATCATGTATTTTTGTATTTTTAGATTTGATTCATAAATTATAGTAAAGAAATGATAAGTCCACGCTCGCAACAAGAAATATTAGAAGCTGCTCGAATAGAAGACATCGTTGGCGATTTCGTTTCTTTGAAACGACGTGGCGTTAATTTTATTGGACTTTGTCCATTTCATGGCGAAAAATCGCCTTCGTTTAACGTAAATCCTGCGCGCAATATTTTTAAGTGTTTTGGTTGCGGCGAGTCAGGCGATTCTGTCGGTTTTTTGCGCAAGCACATGGATTTGTCATTTCCAGATTCTTTGATGTATATTGCAAAAAAGTACAATTTGCAAGTCGAAGAAGTGGAAATGAGTCGCGAATTTATCGAAACGCGACAAGAAGAAGAGAGTTTATTGTTGGTCAATGAGTTCGCAAAATCGTTTTATCACAGAAATTTATTGGAAGTTGAAGAAGGCAAAGCGATTGGTTTGTCTTACTTCAAAGAGCGCGGTTTTTTAGATGCTACGATTGACAAATTTCAACTCGGATTTGCGCCCGAACGCAGCGAAAGTTTGACCATGACCGCCTTGCGAACTGGCTACAAAATGGATCAACTCAAAGAATTAAAACTTTGTAATGACTATGAAAAAGACTTTTTTCGGAATCGTGTCATGTTTCCAATCTTTAATTTGGCTGGCAAAGTGGTAGCTTTTGCTGGTCGAACATTATCTAAAGAAAAAGATTCTCCCAAATATATAAACTCCCCAGAATCAGCGGTTTATCACAAAAGTAAGATACTTTATGGTGCGCATTTGGCGCGCAATGCGTTCAAGAAACAAGATGAATGTATCGTAGTGGAAGGTTATGCCGATGTGATTTCGTTGGTACAAGCTGGCCTAGAAAACGTGGTTGCGCCTTGCGGAACAGCATTGACAGAAGATCAAGGGAAATTGATAAAGCGTTTTACTGAAAACGTCGTTTTCCTTTTTGATGGCGATAAAGCTGGTGTGAATGCAGCGTTAAAAAATTTGCCGCAAGTTCTTAAAGAAGATTTGAACGTAAAAATCGTGATTTTGCCCGAAAGTGAAGATCCCGATTCGTATGTGACAAAGCATGGCGCAGAAGCGATGCGCCAATATATTGAAGACAATAAAAAGGATTTTATTTATTTCAAAACCGAATTGAGGATTGCAGAAATCAACCAAGATCCGATTAAGAAAGTAAAACTCTTGCGCGAGATTGTGGAATTAATCGCTGTCATTCCCGATCCGATGAAGCGTTCGATTTATATCAAAGAAGTTTCTCGACGTTTAGAAATGGACGAGCAATCGTTGGTTTCGGAACTCAATAAAGTTTTGATGAACAACCTCGCTGAACGCAAGCGAGCGATTGAACGCAACGAACGTTTGGCTCAAAATCAGCAAAATACAAGCAAAAACCAAGGAAATACGGCCGAAGAAGAACCTTTTTTCCCAGGTATCGAGCATGGCGAATACGTAGATGAAAGTGATTTTTTGACTCAAAAAGCAAAAATTACAGCGAAAACCAACAAAGTAATTGGCAACGAGTTTCAGGAGCGCGACATCATCCGAATACTCATCAATGCGGGTGATCAGGTACATGACAAGGAGCGAAATGTGACGATTGCCGAATTCGTGTTGTCGAATATTCAAGACGTACTCGAAGATTTTGATAACAAAACTTACGAAAAAATTGCGAAGGCTTGTATGGAGCGATTGGTTCAAGGTGAAAAAGTTGATTTTCAATTTTTTATCAACAACAGCGATGAAGTTTTTCGCAAAACGGCCGTGGACATGACGACCGAAGAATTTGAATACAGTGCCAATTGGATCGAGATGCGTGCAATGCCGTTGCAATCGCAAGAAACTCCCGAAAATAACTTTTTCTTAGATAGCACATTGGCCATAAAACGCTTCAAATTGCATCGTTTGATGCGTATGAGTGACAAAAACCAAGTAAAAATCAAAGAGTTGTCATCAGATTCGGCTCAAATAGACCAATTGATGTTGGCTATGAAAGTACACCAAAAGATTTTGGAAATGCGTAATGATTTGGCGAAGGAATTAGGGACGGTGATTTTGAAGTAGGGGAGTTGTGAGTATTAAACAATAAAAAATAGATTATTTAAAAATTTAAATTTGAGAATTGTTTATTTCAACTATTTTCTGTAAATTTGTATAATTAAAAAATGTAAAATGGAAAATCTAATCAATATTACTGAAATAAAATTATTATACCCCAATGAATGGGTTTTACTAGGCAATCCTATTATGGACGAAAGTAAAATTGATGTTTTAGAAGGTATTCCTTTGTTTCATAGCAAGGATAAAAAAGAAGTTTGTTATATTGGACGTGAAAAAACTGCTAATTTTGAAAAAATAACATTGATTTATACAGGTTCATTTAAACCTACAAGAAAAATTACAGGTATTTTTAATCGAATAACAAAATAAAATGAATTACAAATTCAAGCGAGAGCCAGATAGCGGATTAATAATTATAAATATTGAAATTGACAATAAATTTGAGTTGAAAATGATATTGGATACGGGTGCAAGTAATACAACAATTGATAGCAATTCGTTATATTTGCTAGGTTATGACCTAAAAGATAGTTTGGGAACGGTTGAAATTGAAACTGCAAATGGAATTATTGAAACAGATGTCTTTGAAATTAAGATTTTTTCTTCTCTTGGAATAACCAAAAGTAATTTTCAAATTCAAGTTTATGATTTTCTTGCGCATGGTATATTTTCTGATTACAATGGTCTTCTTGGACTTGATTTTTTAGAAGGAACTAAATTTTGTATTGATACTAAAATCAATAATATTAGTATTGACGCAGACAAGCACAATTAGACAAAAAAAATTAGATGCTTACGATTATGTGCTGATGCGAGAGCGAGATGAAAGAGGTCATTGGACAAAAATACAGAAAAATTTTGCAAAAAAACTGATAAAAAGAGGTTTTTCTGATGAAGATATTGTTGAAGATACTGAATTGAGTTTAGAACAAATTCAGAAATTAAGAGCTGAATCCTAAACAAAATCCCCAAACAAGTTCAACTTTGTTTGGGGATTTTTTATTCAATTTTACTTATAAACAAAACCAATACTTGGCGAAAAGCCGAGTTGCTGATGTTGAGTGGCGGCAAAATCAATCAAGATACGTTTATTGACGGCGTAGCCAACGCCGAACGAATATACCGAAGGATTGAATTTATAACCTGCGCGAAGCCAAAGATTTTTGGCAACCAAATATTCGAGGCCAGTCTTGAAAGTGGCCGAAAGTGCTACGTCTTTTTCGACTTCTACACAAAGATTTACTTTTTCGGAAGGCGAATATTGAAGGCCTACTTTGATTAAACTCGCCAAACTTTCGTTGCCACGATGCTTTATCTGTATTGGATTATATGTATAAACGCCCAAACGTAGCGTTTTGAGCATTTGCGCTTGTACGCCAAACTCGAACGTATAGGCAAACGTAGATGGATAACTTGGAGCACGTACAAAACGAGTCGAAAATCCGCCACCAATCTGAAAATTTGGCATCAATTTTCGAGCATAAATCAAGCTAAATTGTTGTTCATTGAGTTCAGAAAACCCTTGTTGGCGCATTTTCAAACCCCAGTTGCCTGATTTTGTAGGCAAGCAAACGGCAGCTGAATAGATGCTGACCGCATCGAGATTGAAGCGACGCTCGGCGAATGCGTTAGCCGAAAAACGCTCCAACGAAGCGACGCCAGCTGGATTCGAGTATGCCGCATTGATGTCGTTAAACGTAACGCTTGCATCGCCCATGGCTGCGCCACGTGAGCCGCCTATGTATTGCGCTTGAGCATAAAATGTTGAAATACAAGCGATTATAAATATATAATTTCTTTTCATGAAATTGACATTTAAAATAAAAAACCTTTCAAATTACAATCTGAAAGGTTTTTTGAATAGAAAAAAATCTATTTTTTATTAACTACCTGGAGTTAATAATTGAGTACCGCCTCCGCCGCTATTGATAAAGAAAGTAGCGACAATGCACAATATAAACAATGCAGCAGCTAGGCCCCAAGTTATTTTTTCAATCAAATCTGTTGAGCGAGCTGCACCGAACATTTCTGTTGCTGCGCTACCGCCAAAAGTTGAATCGATACCACCTTTTGGATTCTGGATCAAAACGACAATGATCAATAAAATACTTACAATTGCAATCAATACAACGATAAAAGTTAACATATTATTTATTTTTATTATTATTAAAATGTGAATATGAGTTCACGTAAATTCAGCGTTATTGTATGGTTTTTATTTTCGATGCAAAGTAACTACTTTTTTCTGGTATTTGCAACATTAATTTTTCTAACATGTGTATTGCCTGTTTTTTTCTGTCGTGTTCGACCAACAATTCGGCCAAAGTTTCAGAAGCAACATCTACATTTACTTGCAAACTTTGTTCCGCAAAAGCAATTAAATCTGCATTTTTGTTCTTTTTTTCTTTTCTGCCTTTGTTTTTTACCTTCGTACTCAGATTTTCCTCGATTTTTTTTCCAAACTCGCCAATCGAATTTTGCGATGTATCAATTTCAGTTTCAGTCGTTATGTCAGTTCTTTTAAATTTTCGTAACCAACTGCTAAAAGAAGATTTGGGTTGTGGCTGGTATGCAGTATCTATTTTTTCGGATTCTATCTGAAATTCAATCGTGTCATCTGTTATTTCTTCTGGTTCAAGTTCAATAGGTGTTTCGAGCGTAGTTTGAATTTTTACGACAGATTCATCATCTGGCATTAAATCTGAAAGTGTCGTTAATTGATCAAAATCGTGGTCATTTTCATAATCGTTTTCATCAAAGTCAGTTGTCGTTATTTCAGGATTTTTTGAATCAAAATGCTGTAATTCGAGTTGCAAATTATTTGGTTCATTGAAACTCAATTGCTCTAGTGTTAATAATTCATCTTCCTCATTATCAAGTAGTTGTGTGTCGTTGTTATATGCTTGTGAAGGTTGAGTATCTTCTATTTTATTCAAAAATAATTTGTCTTCTTCTGCGATTTCCTGTTCCAACATCAATTGATCGCGCTGCATTATTTGATATAAATATGGTCTATCGGTTGTGTATGTTGCTGCCAAATGCAGCAATTTTTCGTAATTTACACTAAAGTGCAATTGCGCTTTTTTGACCATCAAAAAATGCAAATGCTGACAATAAGGATGCTTTTGAACCAAAGACATCAATTCTTTTTCATCCACAGACTTGAGCTGTTTTAAATCTTGAAGATAACTTGTGAGTTGTTCAGCGTTCAAATTTTGTTATTGATTTTATATAATGTCTTGACTCCAAATGAAATACATCGTAAAAATAGTATTTTTTTATAAAAATTTCAAATTTTTTATAAAAATTGTGTATTTTTTGTTTTTGTTGGCTTAATATTTTTATATTTTGTACCATTTTTTTGTTGTTTAATAATAATTTTAAATATTACGTACAAAATTATTTGAATATTGAGTATTTTATATTAAATTTGTATAAAAAATTAAAATGGTAGCATATCATAATATTTACGATAGCCTTACTGAATTTATTGCTGGTATGGATGCTCAAAAAGTGTTGACTTTTTATGCACCAGCAGATTTGCAGGCTCGTGTGGAAACATTGTTCGAAAAGAAAAAAGAGATTGAGCTTTCAGAAAGAGAAAAAGAAGAATTAGACCATTTTTTTATTTTAGAACACATCGTTCGCTTGGCAAAATCGAGGGCTAAATTAAAAATAGCAAAAGCTGCATGAGTCTAAAAATTTATTTATTTCTATTATGAATATACATCAAAGTTTATGGCAAAAGATATTTATCACAATTTAGTAAAACAGGCCTTAGAAAATGAAGGTTGGACTATTACGCACGATCCATTTTATTTGCCATTAGGATTGGGTGGAAAAAAAGTAGAAGCAGATTTAGGAGCTGAAAAATTTATTGCAGCAGAAAAAAACTTAGAAAAAATATTGGTAGAAATAAAGAGTTTCATCACTTCTTCTAACATCAATGAGTTGCATAAATCCGTCGGACAATTCGATTTTTATGCCTTAGTATTAGAAGGTTTAGAGCCTGATAGAGTCCCTTTTTTAGCAATGCCCGATGATGCTTATGAAGACCTTATTCGAGAACCTATTGTACAAATTTTTTTACGCCGACACAAAGTGAACCTCATTACCTATAACATTCAAACTTCTTTAATTGACGAATGGATAAAATTTTAATATATCAAGAAAAAATCAAGCAGATATTAGGTTCTTACATTCACGATGTTCAGAAATCTAATGCAGAAGGTGAGGCTTATTTGATAAGTGACGATGCAAATATGCATTATTTGCTCTATCACAATCAGTGGCGAGGTGGACGTAGAACGTATGGCTGTATCTTACATACGCGCATAAAAAACGATAAAGTTTATGTCGAATACGATGGTACAGATATTGGTTTTGCGGATTGGTTTGCAGAAGGAGGTATTCCTAAAAGTGA
>JAYUJV010000336.1:0-2703 GCA_043764975.1 Saprospirales bacterium | reverse complement strand
TAATCGTAATCTTCTTCATTTATTAATCAACTTTTTAAGCCTTATTTTTTCAATTTTAAACAAATATACGACAAATTCAATTTCAAATTCTAATCCTTTTTTTTAATTTAAAAAAAATAGTTATTTTGCACTTTATTAAGAAATAGTTTTCTTGTTTTTCTTTTTTTTAAATAGTCAATTATTTTATAAAATATTGATAATAAGTATTTTATAAATTTATAAATTTAAACTAAAAACAAATATTCATATTATGAAAAAAATCATTTTTATCTTATTCATCATCTTAAATACTGTTGGTCTGCAAGCGCAAGATTTATTCGATTTGGCTTCGGTTCGCGAGATTAAGGTCACGTTCAAAGAAAAAAATTGGGACGTAAAACTCGATAGTTTGCACAAACTTGGCAACGAATTTCGACTGATTGGTAGCGTGAAAATAGACGGTATTTTGTACGATAGTGTAGGGATTCGATACAAAGGAAATAGTTCGTACAACAACGTGCGCGCTCAAAATTTGAGTAAATTACCATTCAATATTAAGGCGTCTGAAGTACGACCAAAGCAACGTTTTTCGGGCAATTATGAAACGCTTAAACTGACCAATATTTTTCGAGATCCGAGTTATGTCCGCGAAGTATTGTCGTATGAAATGGTGCGTAAATACACGACTGGATGTAAGGCAAATTACATAAAATTGTACGTTAATGACAAATATTTAGGCGTTTATAATAGCATAGAGCCAATAGAAGAGCAGTTTTTGAGCGCTAACTACAATGGATTTACGAAAGGTGTACTTGTAAAATGTGATCAAGATTGGGAAGCAAAACCAGTTGGTAGTTGCGCCATAAATGACAAATCGAGCCTTGCCTATTTGGGCGACGATCCGACTTGCTACAAGCCTTTTTATGATTTAAAAACAAAATACGGCACAAAAGAATTTTTGAAATTTGTAAAATCGCTGAACAAAGAACCACAAAACCTCGAAAAAAACATAAATGTGGATCAAGTTTTGTGGATGCATGCCTTGAATACAGTCATGGTCAATCTCGATTCCTATTACGGAAAACTCTCGCACAACTACTATATGTATCGCGACAGTAGCGGATTGTGGACGCCTATTTTTTGGGATTTGAACCTTAGTTTTGGCGGTTTTCGACTCGATGGAGTAGCGCAAACGCAACTCACTAATGAGCAAATGCAAACTTTGACGCCTTTCAATCATATACAAAATGGCCAATATCCATTAATTTCCATTATTTTTAAAAATGAATCATATCGCAAGATTTATTTGGCACATATCCGAACGATTTTAAACGATTATTGCGCCAATGGCGAATATCTAAAACGCGCGCAAGCTATTCAAAATCAGATAGATACGTATATAAAATCTGATGATAATAAATTATATCCTTACGAAACATTCAAGGCAAATTTGTCGCAAACAGTAGATGCCGGCAAAGCAAAAATCGTAGGACTTTCGGAGTTAATGACTGCAAGAACTACTTTTTTACAAAATCATCCGACTATAAAAGTTGTGACACCAGTACTGAGCGAAGTCAAAGCAAATACAACTGGCGATAATACAAACGTTACGGTCAAAACAACGAATGCTCAAAAAGTAACACTGTATTATAGAGCCAACGTTTTTGCAGCGTTCAAAACAATGGCCATGAAAGATGATGGAACTGCCAATGACGGAAAAGTTGCCGATGGTCAATTTGGCATTTCGCTACCAAAAGCAGAACTAAATCAGTATTATATCGTTGCCGAAAATGAAAAAGCAGCTACTTGTTTGCCCGAACGAACTGGTAAAGAATGGTTGAAGTAAAATTTAGTCAATTAAAGTCGGTTAGTCAATTATTGTCAGTTAGTCAATTATTGTCGGTTAGTCGGTTAGTAATCAAGGTCTTATATAATGTTAAAAAGACAATAAACTCCAAGAAACCACGAAGTGGTTAAACTTTAATAACCCCGAGTGCAACTCGGGGACGCGAGCAGCGCGCACAAAAAAAGGCAACTCGAAAACATCGAGTTGCCTTTTTATATAAAAGCTAAAAATTACTTACCTTTTGGAGACAACACAGATGGTTGTACCGCTGGAACGCCTTGACCTTCGTTTGGTGCAGGTTTTACTTCACCTTTGATAGACAAAACACGTGTTTCGTTCGCTTCATTTGTAGTCAATGTAATTGATTTTGAAAAAGGACCAACACGTTGAGTGTCATAACGTACCTCAATCTTTGCAGATTGACCTGGCATGATTGGTTCTTTCGGATAAGTAGGAACAGTGCAACCGCAGCTACCTTTTGCATTTTTTACGATTAATGGCTCGTCACCTGTGTTCGAAAATTCATAAACGCGCAAAGGATCAGCACCTTTATCGATCTTACCGTAATCAATTTCAGATTGTTTGAAAGTTGCAATTGGACCTTTCTTTTGAGCTACAGCGAATGTTACAGCCAAAACAAGGATAGTAACGATTGATAATAATTTTTTCATAACGAAATAATAGTTTGATTGAATGAAATATTTTTTTTTGAATTATTTTCTGATACAAAGTTATGTTCTTTTGACTCGACTACAAAATCTTTGTCACGTTTTTCGAGTTAAAGTATTCTTAATGTATTCTAAAAACTGTTAAGAAAAAATATTAATTTTTATAAATCATTGATTATCAAATATTTAAAAAAATCGTATTTTTAAAAT
>JAYUJV010000335.1:0-7254 GCA_043764975.1 Saprospirales bacterium | reverse complement strand
TACACGTTTTGCTCCTGCGAAAACCCTTTTGCGTCCACAACTGCAATGCTGCTAAATATACGCGAATCATTACTTTTTTCAACCTCAAAGTTTTTTGTATTCGATTCTGTTTCGGTTGTCCAAGTAATATTCACGTTTTTATCTTGCTGTTTTGCTACAAATCGAGATAATTTTACAGGCAACAAAGCTGCCGCAGTTGCTGTAAACGTCATATCAATCCATCCTGGATCGGTCAAAAAAGGAATAACGCCACAATTACCTACTGTTTGATGTTTTACGCCAACTGTAAAAGAGCCGCCCATTGGATCAATAGCCGCTGCTGCTGCTTTTAAATCTACAACAGGCGTTGGACTACCCCATTGTTGGTCACCACCACCGCCACAACCACTGATGGCTGATGGCCAAGCTGCTGTAAAACAATCTGCCATAAATGCCAAATTTGTTGCATTACTTAATGGTATCATAGGTCTGGTTGTTCCTGTTTTGAATATAACATAAGAAAAAGATGCAGCAGTTACATCACATGGACTATTTTTGTAGCTAAAAAGATGTGGGCTTGACATTGTCAAAGTATTAGACTGTGCAGTCAATGCACCAAGATTAGTACCTGACATAGGATCGCCCGTTCCAGAACCATCTTTGTAGTTCTTGAGCGTACCATTCAAAGTAACATCAAGGCTACGTCTCCAAATACCTTGTTGAGCAAAAGCGTTTGTCACAGATAGTGACAAAACGAAAATAATAAGTAGATTTTTTTTCATTAGTTAAGTTTTTTTAATTGTAGAAAATTAATTTTAAAATAATATACAAATGTACAGTTTTTGTATAAATTAAACAACACTAAGTTGAAGTATTTTATTAAAATTTTGACTTTGTATTAACTCTTTTTGACATTGTTTGTTTTTTTAATTTAGTACTTCATTTCAATCCAAAGGTTATTAATTTCCTTAAATTTTATTTTGCCAAATATAATTTCTTATTTATTGCTGTCACGAATAACTATTTTTAGTTTTAGTTTATTTATGTTTTTTTTACTTTTTTCAATCGACATTAAAATTTTGATTTTAAAAAATAAAATATTTTTAAATACACGCCAAATAAATATTATAAGCTACGCCAATAAATGTATCTTTGCATTTTATATTGTATTGCATTAAGTTTTACTTTGATAAATTACAACTACAACGCTGGCAGCGTACTAAACGCTGCCAGCGTTAGGAAAAATGTAAAAACAAACGCATTTTAGTATAATGTTCAATCATCTAACTAATAAAATTGAAAATGCTTTTTGAAATAAAAATATTGGTTCTTATAATTTTTTTGTGGGAATACATAGTGCATCAAATTTTTGTATTAGCTCAAAAGTATTAAGTATTCAAGCTATGATAACAAACTAATAGTTAGACCATTAGGTATTGTAAAAACTGCAATACTTAATACTTTCATACTTAATACCATAGAATAATTGAATAGAAAATAGGCACATTGAGTTACTCCACAAAAATTTTAAAAAGAACCAAAATATTTAGAAAAGTTAAATTTTAAAATAAAACAACCATGATAATAGGTGTTCCTAAAGAAATTAAAAGTAGTGAAAATCGTGTAGCATTGACGCCAGCTGGCGTTTTTGAACTCAATAAACGTGGCCACAAAGTATATGTGCAAACGATGGCAGGCGAAGGCAGCGGCTTTTCTGATGATGAATATGCAACTGCAGGCGCAACCATTTTGCCTGACATTAAAGCTGTGTATGACATTGCCGAAATGATTATGAAAGTAAAAGAACCAATTGCGATCGAATACGACATGATTCGTGAAGATCAATTGCTGTTTACTTATTTTCACTTTGCCTCTTATGAGCCATTGACGACAGCCATGATTGCGAGCAAAGCCATCTGTTTGGCTTACGAAACCGTAGAAATGAAAGACCGTTCGTTGCCGTTATTGGTGCCGATGTCAGAAGTAGCGGGTCGTATGGCGATACAAGAAGGTGCAAAATACCTCGAAAAACCAGCAAAAGGCCGAGGTGTTTTGTTGGGTGGTGTTCCAGGTGTGGCGCCAGGTAAAGTCTTGATATTGGGCGGAGGTATTGTCGGCACGCAAGCGGCTAAAATGGCTGCTGGTTTGGGCGCTCAAGTTACGATTTTGGACGTGAGTCTGAATCGTTTGCGTCAATTGTCAGACATCATGCCAGCGAACGTAACTACCTTATACTCAAACGAATACAATATTCGTAACTTAATAAAACAAGCAGATTTGATAGTTGGTGCAGTGTTGATTCCTGGTGCAAAAGCACCACATTTGATTACGCGCGATATGCTCAAAGATATGCGTCCAGGCACAGTCGTCGTGGACGTTGCCGTGGATCAAGGCGGTTGCATCGAAACTTGTCGCCCGACTACGCACGAAGATCCAACTTATATCATAGACCATGTGGTGCATTATTGCGTGGCGAATATGCCAGGCGCAGTGCCATATACATCTACTTTGGCGCTCACGAACGCTACTTTGCCGTATGCAATCCAGTTGGCCAATAAAGGTTGGAAAAAAGCCTGTGCCGAATCAGCTGAGTTAAAACTTGGATTGAATGTTGTACAAGGTAAAGTCGTATATAAAGGTGTGTCCGATGCGTTCAATTTACCTTTGGTAGATGTGGATTCGGTACTTTAATATGAGGCCTCCCCAACCCTCCAAAGGAGGGAGAATTATCGTATAAGCTCTTAAGGAGGAATTAAGATAATTAAAAAAATGAAAGGAATAAATTGCGTTTGTAATTACTTTTTATTTTAAAAATTAAATCAATATTTTATACATAAAGTATTGATTTTCAAAGTATTATTTTTTTAATTACTTTAATTGACTTAATTTTTTTAATTATTTATTGAAACATGATTGCAACAGAAAATTTTAGTCGTGCCAATGAGTTGATGCAACTCGAAGACAAATACGGCGCGCACAATTATCATCCACTTCCAGTCGTGTTGTCGAAAGGCGAAGGTGTTTCGGTTTGGGACATAGATGGCAAGCATTATTATGATTTTTTATCCGCGTATTCGGCTGTAAATCAAGGACATTGTCACCCAAGAATCATAGCGGCATTGGTGGAGCAAGCGCAAAATTTGACCTTGACTTCGCGTGCATTCCACAACGATAAGTTGGGTTTGTATGAGCAATTTATGTGCGAATATTTTGGTTACGACAAGGTTTTGCCTATGAATACTGGCGTAGAAGGTGGCGAAACGGCCATAAAGCTATGTCGTAAATGGGCTTATGAAGTAAAAGGAATTGAGCAAAATAAAGCAAAAATCATCTTTGCAGAAGGTAACTTTTGGGGTAGAACGTTGGCGGCGGTGTCGTCATCGTCAGATCCAAGTAGTTTCAATAATTATGGGCCGTTTATGACGGGTTTTGAGTTGATTCCTTACAACGATTTGGAGTCTTTGGCGAAGGCGCTCGAAGATCCGAACGTGGCGGGTTTCATGGTTGAGCCGATTCAAGGCGAAGCTGGTGTAGTTGTTCCTGACGATCATTATTTGAAAACGGCTTTTGAGATGTGTCAAAAAGCAAACGTCTTGTTTATCGCTGATGAAGTACAAACTGGGATTGCCAGAACGGGTAAAATCCTTTGTTGCGATCACCACGGTTTCAAACCAGATATTTTGATACTCGGCAAAGCATTGTCGGGCGGCGTATTACCAGTTTCGGCAGTTTTGACGCGCGATGAAGTAATGATGACCATCAAACCTGGGCAGCATGGTTCTACGTTTGGCGGTAATCCTTTGGCTTGTGCCGTTGCGATGGAAGGCTTAAAGGTTGTAAAAGAAGAAAAATTGGCCGAAAATGCAGAAGCCATGGGCAAAATATTTAGACATAGAATGGAACTTTTGGCCGAAAAAACGGTTTTAGTAAGTTTAGTTCGTGGTAAAGGGTTGCTCAATGCAGTAGTTATAAACGACCACGAAGAAAGCGAATTGGCTTGGAATATTTGCGTGCGTATGGCCGAAAATGGACTGTTGGCAAAGCCAACACATGGCAATATCATTCGTTTTGCGCCGCCATTGGTCATTACCGAGGATCAATTGCATATTTGTTGCGACATTATAGAGCGCACAATTTTGAGTTTTGAAGCATAATTTTTTTCTATAAAAATAGAAGATTTAAAGATATAAAAAGTCGTCAGTTGTAAAAATTGACGACTTTTTTTATGAAATAAAATAAAAAAAGCCCAAAAGGTTGAGAGACCTTTTGAGCTTGAAACTTAAAATAAACAAAACGAAAACCTATTATTGAACATAAAAACGGAGGAAATATGAATCATAATTTATTGCATAAGTAATTGATATACAAGAATTTGTATATTTTTTATTTTACTTGAGAAACCAAAATATCCATACCAGGTTTCGGTGAAGTGATACCATGTTTTGCAAATGCTTTGATGATATGCTCTTGAAAGTAAAAATATGTATCCCAATAGTGTTCGCTATTTGTCCACGGACGCACTGCTAATTCTGTGACACCGATTTTGCTTGCATTTACGAAAATGTCAGTTGGTATATTCTTCAAATTCGTAGGGCAATTATTCGCTACTTCTTGTATTGCTTTGCGCGCTTTTTCGACATCTTCGCTACCAGCGATGTTATAAGTCATATCAACTCTAATTTGACCTTGTCCCGAAACATTCGTAATAATACCACTCGTAACTACGCCGTTCGGAATAATAACCCGACGATTATCTGGTGTGCGAAGTACAGTATTGAAAACCTGTATGTCTTCTACTTCTCCAGTTTGGCCTTGCAAAGTTACCAAATCGCCAACTTTATACGGCTTGAAAATCAATAACATCACGCCACTCGCAAAGTGACCGATACTGCCCGAAAGTGCCGTACCAACTGCAAAAACCAATGCCGTAAAGATGGCAATAAATGAGGTCGTTTCGATGCCGAACATTCCTGCTACACTCAATAATAACATTATTTTTAGACCTACGCTAACCAATGAGCCTAAAAATTTGCTTACTGTTGCGTCCATTTTTGCCGCTTCTAATGCTGATGAAACATACTTTGTGAGTTTTCCGATAATCCAAAAACCAATGAGTAAAGTAAAAATAACCAATAATAATTTTGGTAAATAAGTCATGGCGATGCCATAATAATTTGTTGTAAGATTTGTTACATTTTCCATGTGTGTAAATAATTTAATGTTAAGATTAATTTTAAGAAAAATAAAGTTGATAATTGTTTTTTGTATTCTTTTGACTAATAAAATATAAATAAGTCACATAATGTGACATAGATTTATTTTAAGTATATTTATTATTTATAAAAAAATTGATTTTTAAGGCTTATTTATTAACTTTTTATTTATTTAATTTTATATAATTTATAGTTTAAATAATTGACAATCAAATAATTATATTTTTTGTTTAAATTATTTTTATTGACTATAAAAAATAAATTATTTTTTTAACAAAATATTTTATTTTCAAATTTCAATATTTGTGCTAAAAACAAATATTATTTTATTTTTTATTGTTTTTATTAATAAACATATTTTATAAATTAAATAAATAAAATTTTAATTTAAAATATTGAAATTTATAAAATAAAATTTGGAATTTTTTGGTTTCAAGTAAAATGAGTATTTTTGCAACTGAAATTGTATAAAACTAAACGAATGAAGCACATTTTAATATTATCTATCGCAGTTGTTGTTACATTAATATCTTGCAAAAGAAAAGAACAAGCTAATCAAACGACCATCATCAAAGATGAAAACATAGGCATCGAATCCGATGCGCGCGGCGTTGCCGAATATGAACCAATGGAAGCAATTTGGTTATTGTGGCCCAATCTGAATCATAAAAAAGATTTGCCCAATAGTTCAATTACCTTGCAACTCATCAATGCCATTGCGCCTTATGCGAAGGTAAATTTGCTTGTGCCAAATGATTCGGTTTTCGCTTTCGTCCGCCATCAATTGCCTGATAGTCTGACGAATACGTTGCGCTTGGAGGTTATAAAAATACCGTATCAAGAGTTTTGGGCGCGCGATATGGGGCCGCTTTTTACGATGAAAGCCGATGGTTCACTCCAAATTGCAGATTTTAATTTCAACGCATGGAGTTATGGTTCGACTTCCGATCCAATGATTATAAAAGATGAAAAATTAGATGAAAATGTGGCCAATTTTCTAAAAATCCCAAAACGAAGTTCGGATATGATTCACGAGGGCGGCGACCATGAACTCAACTCGAAAGGTACACTTATATGTGTAGAATCGGTAGAGCGTTTGCGCAATCCGCTGATGACATTGGCGCAAATGGAAACCGAATTTAAGCATTTGCTTGGCGCAAAAAAAGTAATTTGGCTCAAATCTGGCGTTCGCGAAGACGATAATACCGCCAAAGGCACACTCGTGGATGAGTTTGGAAAAACATATTATACGCTTTTGACAACCAATGGCCACATAGACGAATTTTGCCGTTGGGTCAATGATTCGACCGTTTTATTGGCCGAAATGGACAAACGCGAATTTAAAAACCCAATAGACCGAGAAAATGCTCGCCGAATGGAAGTCAATCATAAAATACTGCGCAACTCAACCGACCAAGATGGTCGTCCGATACACATCATCCGTATGCCGATGCCGAAGCTCGTTTATGCGACCATGAAGCCTGGCGATGGCTTATATGACATCATTTCAGAAATACAATATGAAGACAAAACGAAGTTTCCGAAAGAAAAAACGGTAAGCGTCATCGCAGCAGCAAGTTATCTTAACTTTCTGATTGTCAATGATTTAGTGATTGCTCAAAAGTATTGGAAAGAAGGTATGGATTCAAAAATAAAAACCAATGATGATGCAGCAGTTGCGGTATTACAGAAAGTTTTTCCGACTAAAAAAATTATGACCATTGATGCTATGCCAGTCAATCTCGGCGGCGGCGGCGTACATTGCATCACGATGAATCAGCCGAAAACAAAATGATTTTTTGAATTAAAGAAATTAAGAAAATTAAAATAATGAAGATAATAATCGTTTAGTACTGCTTTGGCTGTCTGTTTTTTTACTAACAAATTAGTAGATTTTTAGTGTAACGCTGACAGGGTTCTAAAACCCTGTCAGCGTTTAGAAACCATTAATTTTCCAGAGTGTCAAAGTAGAATTAGGTGATTGTTATTTTCAAACGTAAATTTATTCGATATAAACAAGATAAAATAAAAAGCATTTTTTCAAAACATAGCCTTACTTTTG
>JAYUJV010000334.1:0-7260 GCA_043764975.1 Saprospirales bacterium | reverse complement strand
TTGTAGAAGTAGTCGTACAATCTAAATTTGGCGTTGCAGCCGAAGCTGTTACTGAAGGAAGTGCTTTATTCACAGTAACAGTTACTGATTGTGTAGCGCTACAACCATTTGATCCTGTGACAGTTACGTTATATGTTGTTGTTGCCGTTGGAGTAACTGCGGCAGTTGTGGCTGCCGTACCTAAAGTATTTGACCATAAATAAGTGCCACCACCAGTTGCCGTTAAAGTCGTAGTTGTAGTCGTACAATCCAACGAAGGATTTATCGCCGTCGCCGTAACAGTAGGTTGTGTTTTATCTACATTTACGATAACTGTTTGAGTAGCTGAACATCCTCCTGGGTTTGTAACGGTAACTGTATAAGTCGTCGTAGCTGTTGGTGTTACCAGTCCAGTTGTTGCCGCTGAACCGAGTGTATTTGACCAAGCATAAGTAGCTCCTGTACTTCCTCCACCAGCTGTCAAAGTAGTAGAAGTTAGGACACAACCTAAATTCGGATTCAGTGCCGAAGCTGTTGCAGTTGGTATAAAATTTACTGTAACTGCCAAAGTCGCAGTACAAGTTGTTTTTGCTGAGTTTCTTACATATACAGTATATGCGCCAGCTGCAAGACCAGTAAACGTACCTGTCACCCAAGGCCCAGTTGCAGACAACGCATATTCAACTACACCAATATCTGTACCTGTATGGTTTGCATTATTAATAACCCCCACTGCTGTTATTGAGCCATCAAGTGATGTACTTGTTGTGGCACAAGTTGTGGTAGCTGTAACGGTTGGTATATCAAAAACCTTGATAGGTACTTGTTTTGTTAATGTACAATTGCCACTCAATACCGATAAATCGTAATTAAATATACCTGGGGTTGTCAATGCAGTTACATTGGCTGTTCCGTTTGGAAGTGTTGTGCCACCCGAAGTTGTGACTGTACCTATCGTTCCTGATGAACCAGTTGCAAGTGCATATTGGTGCGTAAATACCGCTGGACTTGGCGTTATCTCTAAACTCCAATTGTTAAATTTAGCTACATCTGGCGTATAATCATGAAAAACGCGCAATTCCCAATCTCCATTGATAGGGCAGTTATTTAAAGATACATTTGGGATTATGGTTGTTCCTAAAACACTATATGCTGTGGATTTTGTAGGTGCGGCAGTACTAGCACCTATTTGCGTGGCTGGCGCTGTTAATTGAGCATTTGCTCCAGGTACAGGTGTAAATATTGTACCGCCACTTGAATTTGCTGGTGCTGTTGCAACGCCAATAGCTGACCCTCCTGTAACTGTTGAAAAAGTAGTATTGATATAACTATTTCCTGCCCCTAAATTTGAAGCTACGATTGGCATATTACCACAATTGCCTGGGCCAATCAAAAAGGCATCAATATCTCCAGCATAGCTTGCGCCAATACTCATATTTAATCGTATAGAAGTTGCTGCGCTAGTTATTTTACTACCCACAGGCGCGCCACTTATTGTTATTTTTGAAAATTTACCTGTTGTACTATTACTTGGTATCATTTTTTCGACCACCGCAAAACCAGTAACTGGCTGAGGTGTTCCACTTGTTATAGCTGTCGCTAAAGTTGCAGTTGCACCTTTACAAATACTCGAACCAGTGGCTGTAAAATCATAACTATTGGCTGAAATGGTAACGGCAGCTACGCCAGTACAACCATTTCCTGGATTAGTAACAGTAACTTGATATGCACCTGCAGTTGCAACAATATCCTTAGTAGTTGCACCAGTATTCCATAAATAAGTTCCGACCAAATCATCGGTTTTATTTTCCCCACCTGTTCCAAATAAAGTCATTGTTGTACTACCAGGGCATATTTTATTGAATGCTGGCGCAATACCTGCCGAAGGAACGGTATTGTCTTTTACTATAACAGTATTTACAGCCGTACACCCATTATTGGCTGTAACAGTTACTGTAATTGACCTATCGTATAAAATTTGAGTAGCACCTGTTCCTGTAGTATTAAATAACTTAGTTGCGCCTGTTGAAGAAACTGGTGCGCTCCAACTATAAGTAAAAGTAGCACCTGTTGTCGCTGAAGCTCCTACTGCAGTTACAGTCACACTTGGTGTAGTACAAGTAATCTCTGTTGCAGTTGGCGAAAAACTCAAAGTCGGAACATTACTATCTCCAGTAAATGTAACAGAAGAAGTTGATGTACAACCAGATGCGCCATAAGTTACAGTTACTGTATATGTTCCTGGGCCATTGGTAGTATAAGTTGGACCATTGGTTGCTCCAGTTCCGTTTGTACTCCAAGCCCAAGCCGTAGCCGTTGGAGTAACTGGTAAGTAAGTTGGGGCAAAGGTTATTTGATTACAACCAACTACTGTTGTCGCTGGCGTAATGGTTGCAACTGGAGCTGTGCTAGTCGCAGTTGCAATAACAGAAGCAATTGCAGTACAACCAGGCGTACTTGAAGTTACTGTAACCGTATATGTACCAGCGGCAGTCAATGTTTTGGTTGCACCAGTGGTTGCGCCAGTCCACAAATAAGTGTAGGTCAATGCTGGCGTGACCGCTGGCGTAGATGAGCCACTCGCTGTGACCATTACCCCGACCCCACAATTTATGACAGGTGCATTAGGCAATATGGTAACCGCTGCATCAATAATATTAATCACAAAATTCTTTGCAACGGAGGAACAGCCTGTCACTTTATCTTTTATGACTACGCCAATGGTATAAGAACCAGCAGGTACTAAACCTCCAGTTGTAAATACAAATGGACTTGTAATTAAATTAGAATTTGCTAAAGGCAATACGGCGGTCAATAATGGATTAGACAAAGTAACTGTATAATTAGCTGAAGTTCCATATTTCAATGTAAATGGAATAGAAATAGAAGTAGCTGATTTACAAACATTTGTAATACCATTCGTAATCGTAATATCTGGTGCTGGATTCACAGAAACAGGTTTTGAACTTGTACAACCTGTATGGTCTGTTGCGGTGTATGTGGCATTTATCGCAGCTGTACTAGCATTCGTAATAGTTGGATTTATTGTTGTGGTACTTGAAAAACTTAAACCTGCTCCAGTCCAAGCATGAGTTGGTGATGGTAATGGACTCGGAGCGACGCTAGTCATTGTACCTCCAGTAGGATTAACCAATGGTGTAAGCCCAACAACAGGCGCACTTCCACTACAAATTGCAGGTATCGATGCAACCGCTATACCAGGTTTGCCTGCATCATCTCTATAAAAATCCAATTGAAATTTCGTATCAAAATCAACATCATACCCGGAAATATCTATAGTTGAATTTGGCCCCAGATAACCTTGCCATACATCTGGATCAGCCGGGACTTTAAATGGGTCAAAGGTGTATAATGGTATTGTAGTTGTTGGTCCATTACTTGACAAAGTACCACCATCTTGTTTAATGGACATTTGCATGTCATTATCAACAAAGACTTTTTTTATATAATAATAACCACATGGGAAGCCTTTACGTTTAGCTATAAAGCCAAAATTGTCGAAAGGTACATCGCAGCCTGTATATCCTGTTGCCGCCGCTAGATTGTTAAATTTAGGAGATTTAAAAGCATCCCAACCGTCACCAGCTAAGTTAAATTCAAAACTGGCAGCACAATTAGTTGGCGCACTACAACCTGGAAAAGCATTGATTGGTTTTGACAATGACGTGTATAATCCTCGCCAAGAGCCTCCCAATAATACCGTTCCATTTGTACTTAGATTAGCTACACTTGTGGTTGAAGATGTACCTTGGAATACATATACATTCCAATTATTTGTAGAATTATAAACACCGCCAGTCCAAGCACCAGGAAATGTCATATTTGTTAGTACTTGATTTGTGAATGTAGATGTACAAGGGGTTGCGCCAGTACTAGTTACTGTTATGGTGTAGGTGGCAGCTGAAAGCCCAGTTATCCAATACGAAAAGCTGTTTGCGTTGGTCGGTACAAAATTTGTTTTACTTCCAGTAGTTGCAACAGATCCACCGTTCCAACTAATAGTAAAAGGACCAGTTTGCATCGATCCAAAATCAACCTGCATTTGACCATTGCTTGCACTTGGACCACAGGTATTAATTTTTACGGGTATTGTCACTGCACAAGTTTGTGCATTAGCAATAGAATATAATAAGAAAAAACAGATGAAAATTGTAAAGATTTTTTTCATAACAAAAAGGTAGAATTTAGAAACAAGGTTTTCTAAGCGATAATGTGAGATACTTTTCCATGTCACATCTATATTTTTAGTAAAAAAATATCGTTTGTGACAAGCAAAAATACATTTATTTTTATTGAAATAAAAATTATTTATGTATTAAAATTAAATATGTATGATATTAAGAATAATATTTGCTCAATTAACGAGTTCAATAATGAAAATTTTGCATTTTTAAGCAATTATTTTAATAAAAAACAAAAAGAGTCGTCCGTATATATAACGAACGACTCTTTTATTTATGACAGAAAAATATGAAAATAATTTAATTTTTTGTAACTAATTAGCTTTGTTAAAAGATTAGAATAATTTTCCTTTGCATTGATTGGATTTTTAGTCACAATAGGCAATGGACAATAAGCAATTAAAAATCGAGATTTACTTTCATATTGAAATCTAAATTTTGCTTATTGTTTATTGCCTTTTTCAAACGAGTAATTAGCAAAAGCCTTGAAAATTTAATTTTCCTACTAATGTTTAATTCTTGAAAATTTATTTCAATATTTCTCTCGCAATCACCAGTTTCTGAATCTCGGAAGTTCCTTCACCGATGGTACATAATTTAGAATCTCGATAATATTTTTCGACAGGGAAGTCTTTTGTATAGCCATAACCACCAAAAACCTGCACCGAATCCGTAGAGATTTCGACACATATCTCAGATGCGTAATACTTCGCAATCGCTGCTTCTTTGGTCATTTTTACTTTGGCCATTTTCATAGTTGCTGCTTGACGAGTCAATAATTCAGCTGCTTCAATCTTCACGGCCATATCCGCCAACTTAAAAGAAATGGCTTGAAAATTAGCAATCGCTTGTCCAAATTGGTGACGCTCTTTGGCATATTTTACCGATGCCTCGTAAGCACCTTTCGCAATGCCGATACTCAATGCCGCAATCGAAATACGACCACCATCGAGTATTTTCATGGATTGCACAAAGCCATCGCCGACATTGCCGAGGATTTGCGACTTGTGTACGCGACAATTATCGAACACCAATTCGGCAGTTTCGGACGCTCGCATACCGAGTTTGTTTTCCTTTTTGCCAGCACTAAATCCTGGCGTGCCGCGCTCAATCGCAAAAGCGGTCATGCCGCGACTATCCAACAGTTCGCCTGTACGGACAATCACAACTGCAATGTTGCCAGATTTGCCGTGCGTAATCCAGTTTTTTGTACCATTCAAGACATAATAATCGCCGTCTTGAACGGCTACTGTTTGCATACGACCTGCATCGCTACCAGTGTTGGCCTCGGTCAAACCCCAAGCACCTATCCATTGACCCGATGCCAAAAGTGGTAAATATTTTTTCTTTTGTTCTTCTGTTCCAAATTCATATATGTGGTTGGTACACAAAGAGTTATGCGCAGCAACTGAGAGCCCAATCGAGCCACAAACCTTAGCGATTTCGCCAATGATAGTGATGTACTCTTGGTAGCCAAGTCCTGTTCCGCCATACGCTTCGGGTATCAAAACGCCCATAAAACCATATTCGCCCATTTTGCGAAATAGGTCAACAGGAAAAAATTGCGCCTCATCCCATTCCATGACGTGTGGGCGAATGTATTGCTCTGCAAAATCGCGAGCCGAATTTTGAATCATTTCTAATTCTGTGGTTGATTGTACTGACATATACTGGTAGGTTGAGCTTTATTTAATCGATTTTTTAAAAAAAGTATTAAGTATTTGAGTATTTAGTATTCAAGTCTTTTTGAACTAGTATCAAGTATTTGAGTATTAAGTATTCAAGTCGTGATGATAAACGAATAGTGAGTGTTTTAGGTATTTTACATGTATTAAAAAAGAGGAATTTATAAAAAATTATTATTTTAATTCCCTTAATTCTTTAATTTCCTTAATTTATAGAATGATGTCGCACCTACGGCGCTTTTATAGTTTTTGGGTGTAAATATTAGCTACCAACATCACATGCCTAACGGCATTTTGCGATTTGTGAAAATGCCGTTAGGCATGATATGTCGGTAAAAACGAAATATGTGTATAAGTATTTAAACTCCTTATGAGTGACATTTCAAATATACCTTAGCTAAAATTAAGGTTAGTTATTTTTTTAATTCCCTTAATTTTTTTAATTCTCTTAATTTTTCCCAAATGGCGAACGTTGTTCCCAAGTTTCGTTGGTATCCAAAAAACCAATGATACGCGGCAATAAATAATTGACAATTGGATTTTTATGTCGGATGTAACAAAACATATCGTAACCAATTGCGCCGACCGAACCTTTGATTTCCATGGCTGTTCGTGCAAATATAATCTTTTTTGAACGACTTTCAATACCTTTCTCAATCATATCGAACAAAAGATTGAGATATATCTGGTGCGACGGATTATACTGATGCTCAAAACCGATGCAATGTGCTTCGAGTTCATGATAGTTTTGAATCGTGGTACAGAATCCAACTAATTGATTGTCAAGAAAATAGGCTAAAAAAGTAAAGTCGTCGCCGAGTTCTTTTTTGAGTGAAACCATATAGTTTTCATTCAAATAAAAAAGGTTAAAACCAGCTTTTTCAGCAATGATTTTGTAGAGTTCAAATATGCGTGTTTTGTGCAATTCTATTTGATCCAAATCAAGTTCTACTTTTGCAAATTCATCTCCTTTTTTGAATGCGCGCTTTGCCCGAATCCGATATTTTGAAGTCAAATCATTCAGATAATCGTCTTTGGATTTCCATTCGGAACGTAAATCCATGACCATATTTGGCTGAAATGTAAAGCGAACACTGTTGCTAAGTCTTTCAAAATCTAGGTGTTGCGTATATAAATCTTTTACAAAAAGCAATGAAATATGAATGCCTTTTGCTTTTAATTTTTCAATCGCAAAATCTATACTTGCATTATAAATCGCATCTGCTTTGGCTTCATATTCAGGAACTACATAAAATCCATATTCGCCAGTTAGTAGTAAATTACCAGAAATTAAAGTCGTAAATATAAGTCGATTTGCTACAAAAGATTTGATACTGCGCCAGATTTTCCAATCGTTTTTGTTATAATTTAGGCTTTTACCTGGCTCAAATATC
>JAYUJV010000333.1:0-2713 GCA_043764975.1 Saprospirales bacterium | reverse complement strand
TCAGTACAATTTACAATAAGCAATAAGCAATAAGCAATAAGCAATTAACAATAAGCAATTAACAATAAGCAATTAACAATAAGCAATTAACAATAAGCAATTTTAAACCTAGGCATTATAGTCATGCTGAAATCTAAATTTTGCTTATTGCTTATTGTCTATTTAAAACGAGTAATCAGTAAAAGCTATGACAATCTAAATCATTCACGAATGCCTAAGTTTTACTATTCATTCCTTATACACGCTCAAATTTACCTTTATTTATGATAGCAAATACTTTTCCGACAAGCGAAGTGCCGACCCAAGAAGTGTTTTTCGACTTACTGTTTATATCTTTCGATGAAAACGCCCATTTCAAATTGGGTTGAAAAAAAGTAAGGTTGGCTGCTGCGCCAACGCTTATTGTTGCATCGGGTGTACGCATGATGCGTCGTGGACTATCCGCCAATTTTTCTACAATAGTTTCGAGGTCAAGACCGCTAAACGTATTCGTCAAGGCAAAAGTCGTTTCTAAACCGATTGCGCCAAACGAAGCATAAGGGAATTCGAGGTTTTTTGATTCTTCATCGAGTGGGACGTGGTTACTGGATATAAAATCTATGGTACCATCTCGTAAGCCTTTTTTGAGTGCTTTTATGTCTGACGCACTTCGCAACGGCGGATTTACTTTCAGGTTACTATCAAAATCAACGAGTGAGTCATCAGTCAAAATCAAGTTCAGCGCGGCAACCGACGCCGTTACTTTCAAGCCTCGCTTTTTGGCATCGCGCACGAGTTGCACGCTGCGCTCGGTCGAGATATTGTGCGCATGATAGCGACCATTGCTGTATTCGGTGAGGTAAATATCGCGCTGCAACATCATTTCTTCTGCTATGGACGGTATGCCTTTCATACCCAACGAGGTACTCATCACGCCTTCGTGCATTTGTCCTTGTTCAGAAAGTAGCGCATCGTTCGGGTGGTTCAGCACCAAGCCATCGAACGGTTGCACGTACTCCAAAGCGCGCAACATCAAGCCTGTGTGTGCAAGGCTATATTTGCCATCCGTGAAGCCAATCGCACCAGCCCGATTCATGTCATACATTTCGCTAATCTCTTGACCCTTAACGTTTTGTGAGATTGCGCCTAATGGATAAAAATGAACAACACAGTCTTCACTTTGTTTTTTTAGGTATAAAATCTCTGTTTTAGAATGGCTAACTGGAATGGTATTAGGCATGACTGCCAATGCCGTATAACCGCCAAAAGTGGCCGCAGCATTTGCCGATTCGATGGTTTCGCGATGCTCAAAACCTGGGTCGCCAACCTGCGTACCGACATCGAACCAACCAGCTGACACGTGCAAATCTTCTGCTACGATGACTTGCATATTCGCAGTCGGTTTTATGTGCTTCGCAATAGATTTTATGTTGCCATCTTCGACGTACAAATCTACTTGTTGTAGATGCCACTCGGATTGTGCTTGTATTATTTTTACGCCCTTAAAAAGTATTTGCATGATATTCCAAACGTTTTATTCTGGAATGTAAAGGTAATTTTATTTTTTTTATTAAAAAAAGAAATTGTACAATTCATAAAATTTGTAGCTTGCAGCTTGGGTTTTTATTTCAAAATATTAAAAATAGAATGTAACAACTTCGCCTTTAATTGAACGTTGGATTTTACGTTTTTTTAGAAAATCCGTTTTCATCTGCGTTTGCCGAAGGCATCTTTTTCATCCGCGTTCCAGATACACAACGTATGCTTATGTGGAAAAAAGTCAAACACGGATTGAAACCGATTTCAAACACCGCTAAATTGTTAATCAAAAAAGTTAAAAAATAAAGAATATGGCTCTTACACCTTCTAATATGTTAGCGCTTGGCACGACCGCGCCAGATTTTACGTTACCCGATACTATTTCGGATAAAATGCTATCTATCAATGCGTTGCGCGGCGAAAAGGCAACTGTGATTATGTTTACTTGCAACCATTGTCCGTATGTGTTGCACGTCAATGACGGCATTGTGGCGTTGGCGCACGATTATATGCCGCTCGGCGTTGGCTTCGTGGCCATCAGCTCTAACGATGTGGAGCATTATCCAGACGATGCACCCGACAAGATGAAGACTTTGGCGGCAGCGGCAGGCTATACGTTTCCGTATCTATATGATGCGTCGCAAGCAGTCGCCTTGGCTTATGATGCGGCTTGCACCCCCGATTTTTATGTCTTCGATGCCGAGTTGCGCTTGGTTTATCGCGGCCGCATAGATGCTTCGCGCCCAAAGATGGATCCGCCTGTGCCAGTCACTGGCGCTGATATGCGCGCTGCACTCGATGCCGTTCTGAACGGACATGATGTGGCAGAAGTACAATATCCGAGTATGGGTTGCAATATTAAGTGGAAAGGGGGTGAGGAGAATTAAAGAAATTAAAATAATGAAGGGAATGAATTAAAACTCAATATAACTATTCTGGCATTGGTAAAAAACTTACAAGCCACATTTTGTTTTTGAACTCTAAGGGAGAGGCAGATTTGAAATGATTTTTTATAATAGTTATTTGGAAAAAATATATTTTTATTTATTAATATTTTGTTTTTTATGTTAAATTAAAATAAAAACAAATATTTGTAGGGAGTAACTTTGATTTGTAGAAAAAAATTAATTTAGGACTAAATTGTTCATCAAATTGTTCCATCTTCCACCAAGAAAAGCAGCTCTTAAATAGAATA
>JAYUJV010000332.1:0-2716 GCA_043764975.1 Saprospirales bacterium | reverse complement strand
AAAAAACTCGTCGGCTTTCGCCAGACTTCAAACAGTTTTCCGCTTCATCCGACTTCATTTTGCAAAAACTCGAATTTCTACAAGGCACAGCCCGAAACGTACTAATTTAGAGCAATATTCGAGAATTACTTTTTGTTGAAAACACAGTGCGTAACATGAGTTATTTAACCCTCAAATCAATGTTTCTAAATAATGGCTTTTTATACCAAATTGCTGCTTTATAGCCGCAATCTTTTCCAGCAACTCTGGTTTGCGATGCTTGGTGCGTCGCCCAACAATCATCACATTTTTAGGCGTATGTTCGGTGGATATAAATTCAAAAACTTTGGTACTGTAACCATGTACTTCGAGCAACAACGACCGAATACCATCCGTCAGTAATTCTGCTTGACGCTCTTCGAGGATGCCGTGGCGCAAGAACGCTTGCAGTTCGCTGGTCGTGGCCATTTCTTTACGGATTTGCTTATGGCAACATGGCGCAACCACAATCCAATCCGCCTCGGCTTTGATGCCCTTTGCGATGGCAATGTCCGTTGCAATATCGCAAGCATGCAACGCAATGAGCATATCCAAACGCGCTGGCTGAAAATCAAAAATATCTTGCGAAATAAATTCAAGATGCTGATAATCAACATCTTGCGATAATTTATTACAAAACAAAACTAAGTTTTCACGTAATTCGATACCAGTTATTTTTACATCAAGGTTTGCGCTGTGGCGCAAATAATCGTAGAGTGCAAACGTCAAATATCCTTTTCCGCTACCCATATCCACGATGTGCGCATCGGGTTTTAAGGGTTGCTCTCGTAGCAAACTGTCTATAATTTCGACATATTTATTGATTTGTCGAAATTTTTTTTGTCCATCTTTTAACAATTCCCCTTGCGCGTTACTGATTTCGAGTGCGTGCAAATAAGGCGCATTGGGCGCTATCCATTTTTTCTTTTCCTTGTCGTGTGCTACATTTTTCAGCACCGCTTGCGCCGCTTTTTTAGTCACCATTTTTGCTTCTCCTTTATTGTTGTGCATCAGCGAGTAATCTTTTTCGGTGGTCATCAACTCAGCGATTAAAAAAGTATGGGTCAATAAATCATTTATTTGGCGAAAACCATCCGTTATTTCTACATTTTTTGTAATGTCATTGGTAGCATGGCGATACAAAAACGATAATTTCTGAACGCCTTTGAGCAACACCGTTCGGACATAGATATTCCGCAAAGTCGGGTCGTCGCCAATGTGTTTACTCAAGGTCATTTTCACGAAAGTGCCTTTTTCTATACTTGCTTTTAATATCTCTAAATATTGCTGTTTTATCATTTTATAAAAATATATAATTCATTGATAATCATGTTGATAGTTTAGTTTTGAACTTGGCATAAATGCCAATTGTTTTCAGACACGAATTTTAAAAACAATTTTACGAATTACACGAATCGTAGATAAAATTTAATTACACAAATTATTGAAACTAAAGTTTCAATTTTAAGCGCGACGAAAATAAATTTATTAAAAATAAGATACAAACTATACCTCGTCCAAGGCTTCTAATATAATGCTGCAAGCAGTTCTAATCTCGTCTTCTGTGATGATGAGTGGCGGCGCAAGTCGCATGGTTTTGCTATTGAACAAAAACCAATCGGTAATCAAACCTTTTTTTAAACAATGTTGAATCACGCGTTGCAAAAAGTCAAAATCGCTTAACTCTATGCCTAAAAACAAACCAACTCCTCGAACAGTCACTATTTTTTCGTGCACTAATAACTCTCTGAATAACAGCTCTTTACGCTTTGCTTCTTCGATAAAATTGCTCGATAACAAGGTTTGTAACGTCGCCAACGCTGCCGCTACACAAACTGGATGCCCACCAAAAGTTGTGATGTGGCCAAGCAACGGATTATCGGCAAAACACTGCATCATGTCGCGCGATGCTACGAAAGCACCAATCGGCATACCGCCACCCATGCCTTTGGCGAGCAACAAAATATCAGGTACTACACCATGTTGTTCAAACGCCCACAACGTGCCTGTGCGCCCATAACCGACTTGAATTTCGTCCAAAATAAGCAATGCGCCAACTTCATCGCATCGCGCGCGAACTTTTTTGAGATAGCCCTCGGACGGTGGATAAATGCCGCTTTCGGCAGCCACCGTTTCCATGACGACAGCAGCCGTTGCTTCGGTTATTTGCTGCAAACACCACTCACAATCGTAGTTAATATGCTTCACATTTGGCAACAAAGGGCGATAGGCACTCGTAAAATAATCATCGCTATTGAGTGACATAGCGCCTTGCGTGCTACCATGATAGCTATTGCGACAAGCTACAAATTCGTGGCGACCAGTGTATCTTTTGGCCAATTTCATAGCACCTTCGGTCGCTTCTGTACCCGAATTGACAAAATAAACGCTATCCAATGACGTAGGTAAATTGTCGCTCAAAAGTTTGGCTAATTGCACTTGCGGTGCTAACACAAACTCGCCATACACGATAGTATGTAAATATAGGTCGAGTTGCGCTTTCGCCGCCGCAATCACATTCGGATGACGATGACCAAGGCAACTCACGCCAATGCCCGCAATCATGTCCATGTACGCCTTGCCGTCCGTATCATATATGTACATCGCCTCCGCGCGCTCAATTTCGAGTGCCAACGGAAATGCGGAAGTCTGTGCTACGTGTTGCAAAAAAAGTTGTCGATTGTTCATATTATTGAAA
>JAYUJV010000331.1:0-7302 GCA_043764975.1 Saprospirales bacterium | reverse complement strand
CGATACATGAAGAAGCCGATGGCGTACTCGAAACGCTCATCGAAACCAATTTATATAGTGCATATTATCTTACACGTAGTCTTTTGCCAGCCATGATTGCCAACCAATCTGGACACGTATTCAATATCTGTTCGGTGGCAAGCGTAAAGGCATATCCGAACGGTGGCTCGTATGCGATTTCTAAATTTGCACTCCTCGGTTTTTCAAAAAACCTACGAGAAGAATTGATGCCCAAAGGCGTAAAAGTAACAGCCATATTGCCTGGCGCAACTTGGTCAGACTCTTGGAAAGGCGTTGATTTGCCTGAAGAAAGACTCATGCAAGCAAACGATGTGGCAGACGTAATCGTAGCAACTTATTTACTCGGCCCAGCTGCCGTCGTTGAAGAAATACTCATTCGCCCACAGTTAGGGGATTTGTAGATTATTGTCGGTTAGTCGGTTAGTCATTATTGTCAGTTAGTCTTAAAGAAAATAGATTTATATTAAAATAATTAAAAAATAAATCACAAATAGCCTCTACGCTTTTACTCCTCCCCTTCGGGGAGGCTGGGTGGGGCTTTTGGAGGTTTAGTGGGTCTTCAACACATGAAAAAACTACTACTATTACTCATCGCTACGTTTTTATTTCAAAACGTGCAAGCACAACAAGTGCAATTCGGTCGCAGAGATTTTTTTGGCATAACGACCAATACTTATGGCCCAATGAACACTTGGTTCGGCGGCTCGCCAACGACGCGCGCCAATCGTCACATACATATATATCCGTTACAAGGGTTGGGGTTGATTCCGACCAATGCGGTTATTAATTCGGTGCGGTATTATAGAGATGTAACTTCGCTTTCGGGCGCAAACGGTGTCGCAGGGAATTTGACAGCAACTTCTTCTGCGCCTTCGTTAAAAATATTTGTCAAAAATACAGTCTTGACTACCTTAGCTGCTGCCGTAACTTGGGCAGACACTATGGCCTCAGCGAGCAATGTTTATCAAGGCGATCCAACGACTGATGTAGGAACGACTTCGGGTTGGAAGAAATTTAGTTTTAGTACGCCATTGCCTTACACTGGCAATAATTTGATGTTGATTGAAGAATACGTTCAGACTTCTCCTACGGCAAACACCGTAGTTTGGTCTTATGACACAACGAGCGTTACGCCATCTGGATATGCGCCAGCCATTACTACTAATCTATATACAAGCCAACAAAATAGATACAGTGCGCCAGTAACTTCGCTGCCTTTTCCGCTTACTTCGACTGGTAGTAATGTCCGTCGTCCTACGTTGCAGATTGATTATGAGGTTTTATTGCCTGTAAAATTAATTTCTTTTCAAGGAAAAGTAGCGCCGAAAAGCAATCAATTGACTTGGAAAACGAGCTTTACTAAAAATGTAAAGCAGTTTGTGATTCAAAAAAGCATTGATGCAAAATCTTGGTTCGACATCGGAAAAGTACTCGCAAAAGACGATAGCGATGGCGATATTTATCATTACAATGATGAAAAAATTGACCGTTTGGCCTATTATCGCCTACGAATTGTTGATAATGATGGCAAATTTGAGCAGAGTTTTGCCGAAACCATTGAGCGCGATGCCAAAAACTCAACTTTCGTCGCTTATCCGACCATTGCTCGTGATGAAATTTTGGTTTCAAACCAAATAGAGGATGTTGTCAAGTATGAACTTTTAGACCTCAATGCGCGAATCGTTCGCCAATTTTCTCTTGACAATAAATCACCTTACACCTTGAATATCAGTGATTTAAAAAGCGGCGTTTATATTTTAAAAGCCACTAATGGCGTTGAAAATGCTTTTGAAAAAATTGTAAAACCTTAGTCTTTTTACAATGCTGGTAGCGTTTGAGAGAGTTCAAGTATTCTTTTAATTTTTTTAATTCCTTAATTTTTTTAATTAAAAAATGAACGCTTTCAGTTATTTTTTTAATTTTCTTAATTCCTTTAATTAACTTAATTAAAACTATGTTTTCATACCATATAGAGCAATTTGGCCAATACGAACGCCATATTTTAGCGCAAGCGGCAACAGGCACTCGATTTTCGTTTGTACCTGAAATCGGTGGAATTTTACTTGATGTTACGTTCGGCGATCTTTGTGTTACGGAGCATTACGAAACGCCAGAGGCTTTGACCGAAATGGCGTGGGCAAAAGGTATTCTACTCTATCCATATCCCAATCGGATGCGCGATGGGCGTTACGTTTGGGAAGGCAAAACCTACCAATTCCCGCTGAACAATGCTGTGACTGGCAACTCGATTCATGGCGTAGGCAAACGCGCGCCGATGCAACTCAAATCGTATATGGTCACCGAGACTTTCGCCAGTGCGACAATCATATTTTCACACGATGGCGAGCACGACTACTACCCTTTCGCCTACGATATGGAAGTGACATATATGATTAGTTCAACTGGTCATTTTGATGTCGAAATGCAGTTCCGAAACAAATCCAAAGCTACGATTCCAGTTGGTTTAGGTTGGCATCCGTATTTCAAAATCAGTGAAAATATAGCCGATACAAGTATGCAAACGCCAGTATTGACGAAAGTAGAAGTCGATGAACGCTTATTGCCAAACGGCATCAAAACGCCTTTCGAGGATTTTTTGACGCTACAAAAAATCAACGAAACCGATGTCGATAATTGCTTTTTGATTCAAAAAAGTGATGAAAAAGAAGCCATTATTACTTTACAATCCGATAGCGGAACGTTGAAATATTGGCAACAAATTGGCGAACAAAAATTTAATTTTGTACAAATATTTACTTTGCCTTCGCGCACCTGCATCGCCCTCGAACCCATGACTTGCAACGTCGATGCTTTCAATAACCATGAAGGTTTGGTGTCGCTTGCTCCTAACGAAACGCTTGGCGGCGAGTTTGGTTTTTCGTGGACAAAAGCGTAGGGATTTGATTTTTATAACGTTTTGACATTAGTCGAAAAATAGTGAAATTGTAACTTCAAATATTACTCGATTCAATTTGCAATAGACAATTTGCAAAAGCAATTATACTCAAAAAATGCTGCTAATTGCATATTGCCAATTTATACCGAAAACAATCAAAGTATCGAAATTTAAGCAACAAATTACACATGGCTTAATTTCTTACTTTATATTTTAAAATGCTCCCTTGATGATCCTTCTTTATAACATTACTGAATTTAGTAAAAATATTTTTTTGCCCTCAGCTTGGATTGTCAATACTTACGAAGATGGGCAGCCTTCGCATTTGTTGCAAAAAGCGACGAGTGTTGGCCTTCGAGATTACGAAATAAAACCGACTGCCGAAGACCAAAAATGCTTGGATATAGTGGCGCAACTCTCTCCGACTGCGCTCGAAAAAAAGTACAACGCCAATAAAAAAACACTTCAAACACTATTACAACTCATTGATAATGAGCAAATTAAAATCTCTATCCGCACGTATATAGATCGCTTAATGGATTCTTTTTTGAGTACCATTAGTGATTTTGATTTGCCGATTGCCATAAATGTGGAGCAAGGTGCGAGCGCAAACCTCACGATGCTACAATACACCAATCGGCAGCTTGTGCCGATGATTGCTTTTCGCAAAAAAACGGACGGTGTCATCTATCATTTGCACTTTCGGGAAGGGCGAAAAGAATGGGCCATTAGCGAAAAAAAAGTAACGCCGATTGTCAATACGCCAGCTTGGTTGGTCGTGGACAAAGAACTTGTGCGCGTGCCTTACATCAATGCGCTCATGGTTTTGCCGTTTCGAGATAAGTACGAAATCGTGATTCCGAAAGCAAAAATTCGTGAATATTTTCAACAATTTATTTTAAAAGTAGTCAGTAAAGTCGAAGACCTCGATACGGAGGGTTTTGAAATAAAAACATACCCAGGCGTGTATCGTTGCATCATAGAACTTGGGCAGGATTTTATTCAAAATAAATGGGGCATTGCTGTTCGTTTTGATTATCAGAAAGCTGAATTTAGTTGGCGCGACAGTCATCAACGCTCGAATCAAATTGAGTTTTTGCCAAACGAAGACATTATTATCCATAAAGTAATCCGTAACGAAGCGGTTGAAGGGCATTTTATAAAAAAAATACACGCCTTGGGTTTGATACAAGCCGAAGGTCATTATTTTTACCTCGATGGCGAAGCTGATTTTTACAATACCTTACAATGGCTCAAAAAATATAAGCAAACGCTTGAAAATCAAGACTTTACGATTGGCAAAATCCAAATAGAACACCGTACCATTAGCCTCGAAGCAGGCGAATTGGCACTCAATGTGTCGCGTCAAAACGATTGGTTCGATGTCTATGGCGATGTATCGGTCGGCGATTTTTTGATTCCTTTCGGAAAAATATTGCCCTACATTCGCAACAACGATGCTTATTATCCATTGCCCGATGGCACGCATTTTATATTGCCGCCAGAGTGGTTTGCCAAATATCAAGGCATTGCTCAGTTTGCAAAAATACAAGCTGGTGCGGTGAGATTGGCGCGTAGCCAAAACACGCTCTTGACCGAAGCCGCGCTCATGGAACCCGAAATTGCTTACAATGCAACGGCAAAAGCCGATTTTGAGCTTTCGCCATTGCTCAAAGCCGACCTTCGACCTTACCAACTTGATGGCGTAAAATGGATGGTCAATCACTATCAGCAAGGACTCGGTGCTTGCTTGGCTGACGACATGGGTTTGGGTAAAACGCTACAAACCATCGCGGTTTTGCTACACGCAAAAGCCAATAAACCGAAGCAAAAAAGTAAGCTGCAAAGCGTGCCACAACTCGACTTGTTCGCGACACCAGCAGCCGACGAATCGTTTTTGCAAGCCTTGAATGCGTTAATTGTATTGCCAGCTTCGTTGGTGTTTAACTGGAAAGCCGAATTACGCAAATTTTCGCCACAACTCACTGTCTATGAACACATTGGCGCAAAAAGACATCAAGATATTCGCTTATTAAAGCGTTATGATGTCGTGCTAACAACTTACCAAACAGCCTTAAAAGACATTGATTTATTTGAAAAAATAGATTGGGAATATACTGTTTTAGACGAAAGTCATTACATTAAAAATAAAAATAGTCAGGTTTTTAAAGCCTTGAAACAGCTCAAACCGAAGTACAAGATTTCGCTTTCGGGAACACCGATCGAAAATTCGCTTTCTGACCTTTGGTCGCAAATGGATTTTATCAATCCAGGCTTGTTGGGTTCTTATGTTTTTTTTGAAAATGAGTTTATGAAACCCATCGAAAAGGGCGGAAACGAGCAGCGAAAAGAACAACTCAAAAAAATGGTTGCGCCATATTTATTGCGCCGAACAAAAGGCGAAGTTGCCAAAGATTTACCGCCATTGACAACGCAAGTCGTGATGGTGGACATGACAACCGAGCAAGCCAAACGCTACGAAACCGAAAAATCCGCTGCTCGAAACTTACTAACCAATTACGATGGTAAAGATTTTGTGATGCGCACACAGGTTTTTCAGGCACTCACACGTTTGCGCCAAATCGTAAATCATCCATTGCTCATTGATGAAAATTATAAAGGCGGAAGCGGAAAAATGGACGAAATTCTGGAATATTGGGACACGATTCGTCGCGGACAACACAAGATGTTGCTGTTTAGCAGTTTTACGCAACACCTCAATATTTTTAAGCAATATTTTGAAAAAGAAAAGGCCGTTTATTCGTATTTGACTGGCAGTCAGACCTTGCCTCAGCGCCAACAAGCCATCGAAAATTTTCAGCAAATGCCTGATAATCAGTCATTTCTGATTTCACTGAAAGCTGGTGGCACTGGTCTAAACCTGACCGAAGCAGATTATGTACTCATGCTAGATCCTTGGTGGAATCCGCAAGCGGAATTGCAAGCCATCGCGCGCGCGCACAGAATTGGGCAAACGAAAAACGTGATTGTGCTCAAATTTATTACTAAAAATAGTATTGAAGAAAAAATATTGGCTTTACAAACGCGTAAAACACAACTGGCCGCTGACTTGCTCGAAAACGTGGAAGCGATGAATCTGACGAAAGGAGATTTGGCGTTTTTGTTGGAATAGTTGGGGAATCGAGAGTCGAGAATAGAAAGTCGAGAGTTGCTAATCGGGAGGAAACGAGAGTCGAGAATCGAAAGTCGAAAGTTACTAATCGAGTAAAACCCTTCAAGCGTTTCTGAATATAAACTCGAAAGAAATTGCAACTTTACGTCTTTTTGTCAAAAAAACCCTTGAAGGGTTGAGTACGCTTAAAAACCGATAATTCCAAAAAATTTGTTAATTTTAAGTTGAAATTATCTTGAATAAATATTTTTTGAACGTTTCAATCGTTATAAATTAAAAAGAAAATCATTTTTTTTAATTTCAAATCATAAATGTATAAACAATTCATTATCAGCATTTTAGTATTGATTTCATTTTTAGCGAAAGCGCAAAAATATGTCAATTACGATTATATATATCAGGACAATATACGGAGTGTGAAGTGCAATCCGAGTTTAGATCCTACCCGATTGGCTTTGATTCCGTTATCGGGGGGCGAATTACGCTTGTCTTTCGATGATCTCGATGGCGAATTAAGCAATTATCGCTACACGATTCAGTACTGCAATTCGGATTGGTCGCTTTACGATGGTTCAGAGTTGGATTATATCGAAGGCTTTGTTGATGGTTTGGTTACGGAATATCACTTTTCGGTCAATACGCTGACCAATTATACGCATTATGATCTGGAATTACCGAATGAATCTACAAAATGGACGCGTTCGGGCAATTATTTGTTGCATATTTTCAACAATACGGACAAAACAGCTGTTTTGACACGTCAATTTATGGTTTTTGATAATTTAGTTTCTGTGATTGGGCATAGAATGTCTTCTGCAAAAGTTGATAAACGGGATTCGCATCAAGAAATTGATTTTGATGTACAAACCAAAAACCTTTCAATTCGGAATCCGAAGTTAGAAGTAAAGGCGACTATTTTACAAAATGGCCGTTGGGACAAGTCTTTGTCTGGTATTCGTCCAACGTTTGAACGCGCCCAAATGTTGATTTTTGATGAGCAAGATGTCATTACTTTCCCTGCCGAACGCGAGTTTCATTACTTGTTTTTGACAAGTTTGCGCGCCAAAAATGACAGAATTGACAAAATAAGTCGCTTCGATGATGGCTATGACGTGACGCTAAAACCAGAAATTCCGCTACTCGATAAAGGTTATATTTTTAATAAAGATGCCAACGGTCAATACATCATCGACAACCGCGACCAACTGAGTTCGCTCGGACAAAGCGACTGGACTGGCGATTATGCCAATAC
>JAYUJV010000330.1:0-24527 GCA_043764975.1 Saprospirales bacterium | reverse complement strand
ATTGTCTCCTTTTTCTACTAACCGAAGTCTAAAAATGTGGATTTTTAGAGCGGCAAAATAGAATTAGAAAGTACGCCTTTATTTATTTCATGTTCCTTGTAGGTTCAGTAATTAGATATAATACTTTTACGGGTAATACAGCTGCGTATGGTGCAGGAGGGTATAATGATATAGGAACAAATCAAGTTACATCCAATACTTTTCTTTATAATAATGCAACAATAAATGGTGGTGGAATTTATGGGAATGGTGGTACAAAAAATATCAACAATAACGTATTCTCGGAGAACAGTGCCGTTAATGGTGCTGCAGTATATACTTACAATAATGCTGCTATTGAAAACAATACTTTTTATAATAATTCAGCCTCAACATCGGGAGGTGGAGTTTATACAGAAATTGGTACAAATAGTATATCAAATTGTATCTTTTGGGGTAATAAAATAGGTTCCGTTAATACCGTGATAGGTGCTGATTATTTTAACAATGGAGGAGCAAATACATTTAAGAACAGTTTTTTGCAATTAGCGAATACTAACTATACTACCAATGGCTCAGGAAGTTATGACATAGGAACTGTTGCAAATGCAACTGCAAACTTCTTTGCAGTTGATCCAATTTTCACTAATCCCTCGGATATAGACGGAGTAGATAATATACATCGTACCACCGATGATGGTTTATCCTTACAAAATAGTAGTCCATGTGTGAATGCTGGAGTAGTTTTACCAATTCTGAGTTTATTTGATATTACAGGTACGCCTAGAACTCAAGGAGCTAGTATTGATATAGGTGCTTATGAAAGAGATTTTGAATGCCCTACAAACACTATACTATATGTAGATAACTCGAAAACAATAAGTGGAAATGGAACGAGTTGGGCCAATGCTTACAAAACACTTGACGAAGCATTAAAAGACACTTGGCTTTGCCCGAACTTTCAGAAAATATATGTGGCACAAGGCACATACAAGCCTACAAAAAAGCCGTACATTATGGTAGTTAATAAAAAAGGAGTTGAAATTTCTACAAGTAATGCTCGAGATGTTACTTTTCATATTAGAACAGGTCTGGAAATACAAGGAGGTTTTCCTTCAGGAGGAGGTTCTCAGAATATTGCTTCAAACCCTACTATTTTGAGTGGTGATATTGGTGTTTTATCAAACGCTACTGACAATACCTATCATGTGGTGTTGGCTGATAGTAGTGCAAATTGGGCAACAACAGGCAGTATAACCAAAATCAATGGTTTTACAATAAAAAATGGAAATTGTAATGGAGTCGGTACACTTTCTTTAAATAATAAAAATATTTACTCAGATAGTGGTGCTGGTATTTATGTTGGTTCTGGAACAAATAATATTTCAGACAATACTATTACGTCTAACAATTGTGTTAATTATGCTGCAATTTTTACTGAAAATAGTAGTAAAAATATAATAGTAAACAATACTATTGCTAATAATACAGGAGTTGGTATTTATGCTTGGAACTGTATAAATACAATCAATAATAATTCGATTTTATCAAATACAGGATGTGGCGTTGTGTTAGACAACGGAACAAACACCCTTAATTCGAATACATTTAAAAGTAATACTAATATAAATGGTGCTGGTATATACATAATCTCTGGAAATAATAAAATAAATAATTGTGTTTTTGCTGAAAATATAAGTAGTAATTGGGGTGGAGCTATTAACATAGCTAATGGTACTAATTCGGTAGTGAATTGTACATTTTCTAAAAATAATGCGGGTATTGGTGGTGGTGTTTTGACTAATAACGGTACGAATTATTTTTACAATAACATTTTTTCCGGGAATAAACAAAATTCAAGTATAGTAACTGCTGGAGCTGACTATTACAGTGCTCCATCAGCAACGAATACATTTAAAAATTGTTTATTACAGTTTCCTATTACTCAATATACAAGTACAGCTACGGGATCTTATCATTTAGGTGTTAACAGCAGTTCAAACATTTTCAATGCAAATACTATCAACAATCCTCTTTTCGTAGATGATAGCAATATAGCTGGTTCTGATGGAGTTCATAGAACATCAGATGATGGGTTACGTGTTTATAGTAACAGCCCAATAATCAATATGGGAGATAATAGCTTGGTGCAAAGTGGTACTTTATCGGATATAAGTGGTGCTGTAAGGATCCAAAATACTATTGTTGATATCGGCGCTTATGAAGGAGGTGTTCCTGTTGTTAATTGTACATCTTCTGCAACAACACTTTTTGTGGATGCAAACATATCGGCTAGTGGAGATGGCGAAACTTGGAGTACAGCATATAAAACAATAGATGAAGCCTTATATAGAGCATGGCAATGTACATCTATTTCAAATATAAATGTAGCAACAGGTACTTATCTGCCAAGTAAAAAACCATATAGTATGGGAACAAATAAAAAAGGCACAGAAATGATTACTACAGATAGTAGAGATGCTACTTTTCATATTCGGACGGGTCTTAATTTTCAAGGAGGTTTTCCGAATGGTGGTGGTTCTCAAAATCCTATTGCAAATGGAACTATATTAAGTGGTAATATTGGAGCATTAGATAGTACCGACAATTCTTATCATGTGGTAGTTATCGATAGCAGTGCCAATTGGCTAACAATAGGTAGTAATACGATAATTAATGGGTTCAAGATTACCAATGGAAATGCTAGTGGTAGTTTTCCTAATAATGTTTTTATGCTGAATGGCTACAATCTATCAAGAAGCTCAGGAGGAGGAATTATTTTAAATTCTGGTTACAATACTTTAAATAACACCTCAGTTGTTTATAATCTAGCGGTTGAAGGTGCTGGTATCTTTGCTCAAAATGGGAATAGTATAATATCTAATAATGTTATATTTAACAATACGAGCAGTAGAGGCGGTGGTCTTTATTTGTACAATAATATAAAAAGTAATGTATTCAATAATGCACTAGCCTATAATATAGCAAATAATCCTTCTTATGGCACTGGAGGAGGAATTCAAACTTATTTTGGAACACATTTATTTACAAACAATACATTTTTTCGTAATTTCTCTTTTAATGGTGGAGGTGGTATTTGCACCATTTATGGTATAAATACAGTTATAAATTCGATATTTTATCAAAATAAAGCACAATCAAGTTTTAATTTTCCAGGTGCAGATTACTATAATGATGGCTCTTTAAATACTTTCAAAAATAATTTACTACAACGCGCTGCATTGAACTATACCAATACTGCTACGGGTAATTATAGCCTTGGCACTACTGCTATGGGCAATATTTTTGCCCAAGACCCTAGTTTTATAGATACCTTAGATATAGACGGCCTAGATAATATCTATCGCACCTCCGATGATGGCTTGAATTTATCTTGTGGCAGTCCTGCTATCAATGCAGTCACAAATACAGGCGCGCCTGCTTTGGATATACTCGGCAATACTATATATGGTGGCACAAAAGATATGGGCGCTTACGAAAGCCAAACTGATTGTTTGAATACCGTTTATTCCAATTTTATTACTAATAATTGTAATATATATACGGTATCTAATGTAAGTGGTAACCAATGGTACAATGTGGTTGGTGCAAGCGGTATTATTTGTAGTATCAATCCCAATGGTGAAAATTTAGGTAACTTGACTATTTCGATTAACGACCCCATAGGTGTTTCTACGTATGGCCTTGATAAATTTCTTGGAAGGAGTATTAATATTTCGAGTACTAATTACCCTTCGGGGAATATTCCGAGCGATTATAGTTTGCGATTATATTACCTCGATTCAGAGTTTGAGGAATATAAAATCGCAGTAGCCAATACAAGTCTTCAACTTTCTGATCTCAATGTGGTTTGGATTAGTGGAGGATCTGGATGTACTATCAATAATTATGCAAGTACTGCTACAAGTAATGGTACGGTGATGAACTCTAATATCAGTAATACGAATTATGGTATCGGTAATAATGCATTTTATTTACAATTTGACCTCAATCACTTTACATTGTTTGCACCGACAGAACAAACTACATTATTACCAGTCAAGCTACTATCATTCAATGGCAAAAATGAAGGCAAATACAACACCTTGACTTGGGAAACCGCCAGCGAGCGCAACAACAAAGGTTTTGATGTAGAGCGTAGTAATGACGGTGTTCATTTTGAAAAACTTGATTTCGTGGCAAGTTTAGGCAATTCAGACAACAAACAACGCTATTCTTTTATTGACAAAATACACAATCGCATCAATTATTATCGCCTAAAACAAATAGATATTGATGGAAAGTTTGAGTATTCAAAAACAATAAACGTCAATGCAGCCTTAGAATCGGATGAGGTAAGGATTTATCCAAACCCTAGTCAAGATATTTTTAATATCGACATCAACAATTACGAACAGCCTTTTGAGCTGTATAATAACATTGGGCAAATCGTGATGCAAGGCAAAACAATATCCCAAACTTTGGATTTATCTGCTTACTCAGCAGGTATTTATTTCTTAAAAATACAAGATAAGACATTAAAAATGATTAAAAAGTAGTATTTAAAACCGCTATTGTGAAAAAATATCATGATAGCGGTTTTTTATTTTAAAAGTGTTTGAATTTTTTTGTATTATTGTAAGTTGAATCAGAATTAAGGGGTGATACAAGAAATAATATACCCAAATTTTAGGAAGTATTTTGAGCCAAGACAAGGCGCGAAAAAAGGGGTGTAGCAGAGCTGCATACCGTTTTTTGTAACGCAGTATTGGCTCAAAAGACGAGTAAAATCGGGTATATTATTTTTTGAATCAGCCCTAAATATCAGAAAGGTGAAAATGGAAAAAATAAGAGTTGTTATTGTAGAAAATGAAGCGATTTTGCTCGAATCCCTTGTGTTGATACTTGAAGAAGATGAGCATATTGAGGTAGTGAGTTATTTTGTAAATGCCGAAGATGCGCTCGAAGCATTGCCCCGATTGCAGCCGAACGTTATCTTGATGGATATTGATCTTGGCAAAAATCGTATGTCAGGTATTGAAGCGATTAAGTACGTAAAACAGATTAGTCCAGATACTGCGATTATGATTCTTACGATTTATGAAGACACAGACAAGGTATTTAGTGCCTTGCAAGAAGGTGCTTTGGGTTATGTATTGAAGTCGTCAACCTCAGCAAAAATAAAAAGCGCTATCGTAGAGTTGTACGAAGGTGGCGCACCGATGTCACCGAGCATTGCACGCAAAATAGTACTTTCTTTGAGTCCAAATAATGTTGCCGAGATCCATAATTCTTTATTGACGGCTCGCGAGCAGGAGATTTTGGAGCAAATTGCGGCTGGTAAAATAGAAAAAGAAGTGGCGGCTTTGTTATTTATAAGTCCAACTACTGTCAAAAAACATATCGCAAACATATATGCAAAATTACAGGTGAACAACAGGGTAGAAGCCTTGAATAAATATTATAATAAATAAAACTACAGAATTGGATATATCAATTGAATATGGCCATTTGGGTTTCCTTCTATGATGGCTTCGCCTTTGATTTGTGTCATTCTGCGACGAATATTTGTTAGCCCAACTCCTGATTTTGATAAAGCTTTTTGTACATCAAAGCCTTGACCATCGTCGATGATATTTATCATTAAAAGACCGTTATTGACTTTCATTTTTACAACAATCGTATTGGCTTCAGCATATTTTAAGGCATTGTTAATCGCTTCTTTTATGCAAAGCAAAAGCTGATATTGTGTGTCTTTGGGTAAAGTATAAATTGGCAACGTGTCATTACAGTCGAAACGTAAATCAACTGGTTGCAACTCGTCTAACTCCAATACGTAACGGCGTACAAAATCCGAAAAATGGATAAGTTGCTCATTATCCGCTTGCATTGTCCATATTATTTCGCGCAACCTCAATGCCAATAGCGCGCTATGATGCGCTATTTTTTCGATTTGTTTTTTAATAATGGGTTCAAGATTGTTCGTTTTTAGGTAATTACTCAACAAATGAATTGCGCTCAAGCCACTACCCAACTCATCGTGCATATCGCTTGCTATGCGATGTCTCTCTTTTTCAAGTGCTTGCTTTTTTTCAAATTCAAGTTGTTGAAGTGTAAGTTTTTGATTTAATCGGAGTAAAAATAAATATCGAGTTGCTAGCAAAATTCCTATTAAAACTAAAAATCGAAACCATGCTTTTTGCCAAAAAGGGCTATCAATCTCAATATTAAGACTTGTGATGTCGTTGTTCCAAGAGCCACTATTTGTAGCAGCTTGCAACTGAAAACAATACTGGCCTGGCGACAATTGTGCAAAATCTACAATATTGGATTGTGTATAAATCCATTCTTTTTGCAAAGGTAAAAGCCGATATCGGTATTGATTAATACCGTTATTGAAAAAATCGAGTGCTTGAAAATGTAATTGTAAGTTATCTTCATTGTGTAAAAGATGGATAGATTTTTTTTCAGAAATCACAGTATCAGAAGCATAGGCTAAGTTATTGACCTTTAAATCAATGATTCGGGTTTTAAAATGATAAGTAAAAGGCAAAATAGAATCTGGGAAAAAATGATCGACACCATTTACGCCACCAAAATAAAACGAACCATCTTTTGCCTTCAAATAACCATTGATGTTGTACTCATAACTTTGTAAACCATGTTCGGGACTATAATTTGAAATAGCTGCTGTTCGGATATTAAATTTAGAAATACCGCGATTACTCGAAAGCCAAAAATTATCATGATTATCTAATATCATATTGTAGATAACATTGCTCGGCAATCCATCGCCTACCGTATAAGCTCGAATCTGTTTCGACTGCTTATCCATACATAGCAAACCCTTATTGGATGACAACCACATTTGGTTTTCGTGACTCAAAAAACCACCAACCGTATAAGCATCTAATATGTGGTATTCTTCTTTAATGTTTTCGTTATCAATGTTATATACATATAGACCTTTGTCAAATGTGCCTACATATAGTTTATTGTAATCTTTGTCGAAGAAGACTTTTGAAATCAAAATCCCTTCAAGTAGATGTAGGTTTTTGATATATTTTTTCTTTTCGGTATCAAAAAAAAGCACCCCATTTTCTGCTGCCAATGCCAGTTTATGATTAGGCAAATCAATAATATCTCGTATTGTATTGGTATTCAGGTCACCCTTGATATTTTGTTGGTCACTATAATTATAAAATTCCTTTTTGTGAGTGTCGTAATAATATAAACCCTTGAGCGTACCAATCCAAAGGTTATCTTTTTTATCTGCTAATAATTGGAAAGTATTTTCGTAAGGAAGTACGCCTTTTTTGTACGCTGCGGCTTCAAATTGCTGCGTTTTAGTTACAAATTTTTTGATTCCATGGCCCAATGTTCCAATCCAAATATTGCCATCGGAGGTTTCCGTAAAGCAACGAACACTACTTGATGATAGTCCAAAAGGACTATTTTTTTGTGACTTAAAACCTTTGAAAAGTGTTCGCTTCGGCGATATTTTTAAGATTCCTTGCGGTTCGAGATTCGCCCATACAATATCTTTTTCATTGTCAATGTAAACCGCGCCAATTAAATCTTGATTGAGTTGAGCAAAACTATTGGGCTGTATATCCCGTAATCGTTCAAAAAGATGCGTAGTTGTAGAAAATTTTACGACGCCATCATCTTCAGTTGCAAGCCAAAGATTTCCATGCGTGTCTTGTTTCATACTATAAATATAGCTGTTTTCAAAATGGATTTGTGCAGATGAATACAATACCGTTTTTTGAGTTGTCATATCAGCGCACATGAGTCCATTCTTCATTGCAAACCAAAGTAAATTTGTTTTTTCATTAAAATAGTAACAAAAAAACTCTATTGGCTTTCCAAATATATTTTTTGTATTGGTACTAAAAAAATATTCAACTTGTTTTGTTTGATTATTGTAACGAGAAATACCTGTTCTGTCCGACGAGCAAGGCAACCAAATATTGTCATTGGATAAATATTGGGCAGTAAAAACTTGAAAATAATCACTACGCAACAGCACGTTTTTATCCAATACTTGTTTGGTGTCAGTCTTAAAGTTGTACTTTACCAAACCTTCGTCGCTACTTACATACCACACAAAACTCGAATCGGCATGAAAAGTATGCACTTGTTGTAATTTATGCTGAGCAGATGCGATGTAGGAAAAATTTTCAGTCTCCCGATCCATTCTATTCAGCCCTTCTTCGGTGCCTATCCAAAGATTACCCGATTTATCCTCCGCAATACCATAAACTATATTTCCTCTGATGGTATTTGGCTGATTAGAATTAGGTAAATATTGTTTGAAACGCTTGCCATCATAACGATTCAAGCCTTCATACGAGCTAAACCACATAAAATCCCGCGAATCCCGCAACATGAAGTAAACAGAGCCTTGCGATAAACCATCTTGTGACGAGAGTAATTTAATATCATATTCTTCTTGCCCTTCGCCCCAAGTTGGCAAAAGAAAAATAACAAGTATAGCAATATAATATTTTATGAAATACACTTTTGTTGTTTGGTTTTATTTGAATTACAAAGATACTACTAAAGTAGTATTTCGTATATTTTTAATTAGCCATAATTTTGTACTTTATTACTTTGTTAAAAATAAAATTATGAAAACACAACTATCTAATCAAGAGCAAAAAGCACTTCAATATCTTCGACTTGGTAATAGCCGTAAAATGATTGCTTCTGAATTAAATATTAAAAACGAAACGTTGAATAAGTATTTTAAAACTATTTACAAAAAATTGGAAGTAAATTCTGCAACATCTGCATTATTAAAGGCATATCCTGATGATTGATTTTGGTATTCAAGTAAAATAAAACTTAACGATGCATACTCAAAGCCAATAGACCCAAAAATCTATTGGCTTTCTTCATTTCAGCCACCATTTTAAAAATCAAGACCCAAAACACAAAATACTGCCAATGAATTTGTATCTTTGCGGCATGTTTGATATTTCTAAATTACAAGTCATATATGAGGACAATCACCTCATCGCTGTCAATAAGCCATCGGGCGTGTTGGTGCAAGCGGACGAAACTGGCGATGCGCCAATCAGCGATTGGGTAAAAGCCTACATCAAGAAACGATATGGTAAGCCAGGCGATGTATATCTTGGCACGATTCACCGCATAGATCGCCCTGTGAGTGGTGCGGTCATATTTGCACGCACGAGCAAGGCGCTTGAGCGTATGAACAAGCTGTTTGCCGACCAAAAAATAAACAAAACGTATTGGGCCGTTTCACGTTCTCGCCCCGATCCGATTAGCGATACTGTGGAGCATTATTTATTGAAAGATAAAGACAAGAACATCACGAAAGCCTACGATATGCTCTCTAATCGTATCAATGGCGCTAAATTATCGTCATTGGACTATGACCTTATCGTGGATTTGGAAGGCCTTTATATGATAGAAGTGCGCCCACATACTGGTCGTTCGCATCAGATTCGTAGTCAAATGTCAAAAATCGGTTGTCCGATTATTGGCGATGTAAAATATGGTGGTAAAGAACCAAATAAGGACGCATCTATACATTTGCATTGCAAAAGTATGGAATTTATGCACCCAGTGAAAAATGAAATGGTCAAAATCGAAGCCTTACCAAACGAAAATGACCGCATCTGGAAAAGAATGATGGACACACTGAATGAAGATTAAGAGCACCATCCCGACCTTCCCCAAAAGGGAAGGAGAAAAAACTAAGCGTGCTTTTAACGGAAATTAATTTTTTTGAGTGAAATAAAAAGTTTAATAAAAAAACAGTAAAGTGTAAATTAGTGTGAAAAAGAATACAGTTTTAGATTTGTTTTGTGGTTGTGGCGGGCTTTCACACGGCTTTATTGAAGCAGGTTATGAAGTTGTTTTGGGTATAGATTGCTGGAAAGATGCAATTGAAACTTTTATACATAACCACAATAATTCTATTGGACTTGTTGCTGATTTGTTTTCAGAAACAGCCGAACAAATTAGCGAAAAAACAGGTGTTATAAGAGTTGATGTTATAATCGGAGGGCCGCCTTGTCAAGGTTTTTCAATTGCAGGAAAAAGAATTGTAGATGACGAAAGAAACCATCTTTATAAATCTTTTGTAAATTTTGTTGATTATTATAAGCCAAAGGCATTTATACTGGAAAATGTACCAAATATTGTTTCGATGGGTAATGGGGTTGTAAAGGATAACATTATTGAAGATTTTGAAAAATTGGGATATAAAGTTGTTTATAAAGTTTTAATGGCTTCTGATTTCGGTGTTCCACAAAATAGAAAAAGAGCTTTTTTTGTAGGTATTAAAGGCGATGTTGAGTTTGAATTCCCAACAAAAAATATTGAATATTTAATTACCGCCAAAGAAGCAATTTCTGATTTACCTGAAAGTACAATAATTGACGGTAAAGAATATCCTAAAAATGCAGAAAGTATTTATCAAAACTTAATTAGAAAAGGTTCAAAAGGTGTTTTTAATCATCAAATAACTGTACACAATGAGCAGACGATTGAAATAATTTCATTAGTTCCAGATGGAGGAAATTATAAAAATTTGCCAATAGAATTACACCAAACTAGAAAAGTCAATATTGCATGGACACGTTTAAATAGTAAAAAACCAAGTTTTACGATTGATACAGGACATAATCATCATTTTCATTATGAATTTAATAGAGTCCCTACAGCCCGAGAAAGTGCAAGGCTACAATCTTTTCCTGATAGTTTTATATTTAAGTGTGGAAAAACAAGCCAATTGAAACAGATAGGAAATGCGGTTCCGCCTATTTTGGCACAAGTGCTTGCAGAACGTTTAATCAAATATCTTTAATAATTAAAAATGTTTAATCCTGATATACAATATAGGTGCACAATTATTCGTGGGAAAGCTCAAAAAGAGTTAGATAACCTTTTGCCAGCTTATGCTCATATTGTAGCTGATATTTGCCCAAGTGAAAAAGATGTTTTTGACGATAATTTCAACAATAGACTTTCAAATATCATTTATAATCGTAAGTTTGATGAATTAGATGAAAATAATCAAAAAACTATTCGTAACCACATTACAGAAATTGCAGGAAAATTATTTGGTTTATTTTATTTTAAAGATGGTTATATATATGAATCAGAAAGTACAAAAAAACTATTAGAGGATAATGATCAACCAGCTTTTTTTAAAAATTTATGCTTAAATTTTCAATTTCCTAACGGAACTCAAAAAATACAAACTGTAATTGAGCGCATAGAAGATAGGATAAAATTTAAGCCTTTTCATTTTGTTTTAGCGATTTTAAATAGTGCAGAATTAAAAAATATTACTTTAACAAAAGATGAGATTTCATTTTATGTTCTAAATGCTAAACAAGTTTTACAAGGTTCTATAACAGTTGAGGAGGTTTTAAAAGAAATTCTAAAAGATAGAGAAAATCATATCATCAAGAAAATAGAATCGGGGTCTTTTCATAACCAGCATATCAGAGAACAATTAAATCTTTTAATACTTGCCAATTTAATTTTGTTTGATGCTGACTTAGTCAGACTAAATCAAGCAGAAAGTGACTTAATAAAGAAGTTCATTAGCGAACTTAAAAAACCTCTTGATTTTGACATTTACAAATATGATTTGGGTTCAGATGAGGGGAAGAAAACAATGTATTCTGATTGGTCGGAGTATTTTAGCAAAGTTGCTGTTAAGAACTATGAACTAATATCGACAACAATAGAAGCACTTCAAAGGGTAGTGATAGAAAAATCTATACCTATCAAAAAAGGAATTGATCATACAATTCTTGGCGATGAAGGAGAGGAATTTGTTTTTGCATTAGAAAAATCAAGAGTTAGATTAACTCATCCAAGGTTAGTTAATAAAGTTTTACTTTTAGGTAATCAGAGAGGATTAGGTTACGACATATCATCGGTTGAGGCAAATGAAAATATCGAAGAGCCTGAATTTGCACGATTTATAGAAGTAAAAGCTACCAAAAGAATTACGGAGCCTAATTTAGACGACACAACTTGGGTAGATACTGTAAACTTGACGAGAAAGGAATGGATTGCAGCTAAACAATATAGAACTGCATACAATATTTATAGAGTTTATTTTACTCCATCTGCAACGATTGTAAGAAAAATTAACGATCCATTTTCAAAAAATGAAAATGGATTAATTACTGTTTTACCCACATTGTACAGAATGGATTTTGGCTCGAAAAGTATAGACAAACAATATTAATATGAGAATTAAATTAAAAGTAGCATCTTTTTTTTGTGGCTGTGGAGGATCTGATTTGGGAGTTTTAGGAGGATTTGATTACTTAACTCAATCTTACTCATCATTACCATTTGAAATAAATTATGCGTTAGATTTTGACAAATACGCAGTCGAAACATACAATGCCAACTTTGAGCACCCAGCAGTTTGCGAAGATATAAAAAATGTTAATATTGACGAAATAAATCAGTTTGATTTGTTAATTGGAGGGTTTCCTTGCCAATCATTTAGCACAGTGAATCCAAACAAAGATACAAATGATGATAGAGCAAATTTGTATAAAGAGTTAGTTAAAATTTTGAACATTAAGCAACCCAAATTCTTTATTGCAGAAAATGTAAAAGGCTTAATGACACTTCAAAAGGGAGAAATATTACAAAAAGTAATAACCGAATTTGAAGCAGTTGGTTACAAAGTAAAGTATAAATTATTATTGGCATCTAATTTTGGGATTCCTCAAAAAAGAGAGCGATTGTTTATTGTGGGCGTTAGAAATGATTTGAATATTGACTATAATTTTCCTGAAAACACTCATTCAGAATTAGAATTATTTGACAAAAAACCATGGAACCCACTTGGGACAGTTATTAAGAATTTGGAAATTGAAGATAAGAAATACTATTTTTCTCAGAAAGCAGTGGAAGGTATGAAAAATGCAAAACAAAATATGAAGCGTGGGTTGTATCAGGATTTAGGTAAGCAATGCTTAACAATTACCTCTCATCTGGCAAAGACAAGTTTAAACTCAAGAGATCCTGTTTTATTAGTAAATCCTGAAAAAGAAATTTATAGGAGATTTACACCAACTGAAGCTGCTGCGATTCAATCATTCCCTCAGAATTTCGTATATCCTGTGAGTGAAACACAGGCTTATAAACAAATTGGAAATGCAATTCCACCTGTTTTAATGTGGAATGTAGCAAAATCTTTAGTTAATTCAATTGGGCAAGATGAATTTAGGGTATTAAAAAAGAGAATAGAAGTTTTAGAAGAAGTATAATGTACTGAAAATTTCGGAGAAGTAGTAGGATATAGAATAAAATAAAGACTCAAGTGTGAAAAAACGAAGATAATATATGTTTTAATAATTGTTAGTTATATATTATTAATTCTATTTTTTATTCGACAAAGTATTAAATTCATAAGAACAAGAACACGCTCGATTTCAGATTAATATACAAAGTACCAAGAATATGATAGCGCCAAGCAAAATAATGATTTATGGAGCCACAGGTTATGTAGGCAAAATGGTAGTGAAATTAGCGATAGAGCAGGGCATTGCACCACTCATATTGGCTTCTCGCAATGGCGATGTACGCGATTTGGCGCGTCAATATGGCCTCGAATACCGTATATTCAACCTCGAAAATCCGTTCGTAATCAATAAGATGTTGGACGACATCAGTGTGGTGGTCAATCTTGCGGGGCCGTTTAGCAAAACGACGATGCACCTCGTCAATTCGGTCATTCGTACCAAAGCAAACTACCTCGATATTGCTGGCGAGATACCTGAGTTTCAGATACTTGAGCGGCTCGATGAAGAAGCGAAAGAAGCTGGCTCTATGCTCATGCCTGGCGTAGGTTTTGGTGTAGTACCAACGGACTTGATGGCACAATATATGAAAGCTCAAATGCCTGATGCTCAAAGACTTGTGTTGGCTTATGTCACGAAAGGTAGCGCATCGCAAGGCTCGCTCAAAACCGTTTTGATGGATTTGCTAACGAGTGGTTTTACGCGTAAAAATGGAGTTTTAGAACCCATTAATCCTGCACAAGAGATTTTTGAATTTACGTTCGAGGGCAAAAAATATAAGACGCACACCAACCAGTGGCGCGCGGATATTGTTTCGGCATACCGCACCACCGAAGGCACGATTCCGAACATCGAAACTTATATGCACTATCCGTGGTTGCTCGTAAAGTTGATGAAACACATACGATATTTCAATAGACTTTGGAAAAACGAATACATACAATGGCTGATTAGTCGAGTGCCCGAAGGTCCATCGGCAAAGCAATTGGCTGCTGGTTCTACCATTATTTATGGTCGCGTGGAAAATGGCTCGGAAGTAAAAGAAGCCGTTATGACTGGCCCCGAAGCCTATGTATTTACGGCGCAATCCATCGTAAATATCATGAAACGTGTAGCAAAACTGGACTATAAAACTGGTTTTCAGACACCAGCTGGCTTATACGGCAAATCACTTTTAGAGTCTTTGAAAGATGTGAAAATCGTAGATTTGTAAAAGTATAAAATATTGATATACAAATAGTTACAACAAGAAAGGCTGTCATTTTGACAGCCTTTCTTGTTGTAACTATTTTAAAAAATATATAATAAAAAAACTAAAACCCTTTAAGGGTAGGCTAGAAACCCTTAAAGGGTTGAGTACTAAAATTACCCCAAATTAATATTCGGTGCCAATGTGCCTTCGTTACCTTCGGCATAAAATTCATTGATAATGCGCACCACTTCTTCGGGGTCATCTACGATTGGAATCAAGTCCATGTCCGAAGCATGAACGGTGTGTTCGCTTTCGAGCATGGCTGTCTGAATCCATTCTTTCATGCCAGTCCAAAACTTTGAGCCGACTAAAATGACTGGTACAGGCGTTATTTTTTTGGTCTGAATCAAGGTCAATACCTCAAACAACTCGTCCATAGTACCGAAACCGCCTGGCAACACCACAAAGGCTTGCGCATATTTTACGAACATAACCTTGCGGACAAAAAAGTAATTGTGATACAAATTTTTATCAAAATCTATGTATTGGTTACCATTTTGCTCAAATGGCAACTTGATATTGAGGCCAACCGACACACCACCTTGCAGTGCTGCACCACGATTACCAGCTTCCATGATACCTGGTCCACCACCTGTGATGACCCCAAAACCTTCTTCCGTCAATCGGCTCGCGATTTTTACGGCTAATTTATAGTATTGATTGTCAGACTTCAAACGTGCCGAACCAAAAATCGAGATACAAGGGCCAATCTGATTGAGGCGTTCAAAACCTTCTACAAATTCTGCAATGACCTTGAACATTGTCCAAGCGTTTTCGCCGCGCATACTCGTCCATTGTTTCATACGGCGTTGTTTAGGGCTATTTTCGTTATTTTCCATATTTTATGTTGGTTTTATTATTAATAAATTGGATTAATGGCTTAATTATCTTAAAATGAACACTCATTGTAATAAACAAAGCATACTATAACGTTTCTATACTATGTTTTAGTTCCTGATTGTTCATATTTCTTTACACTATTTTTTAGCTAAAACTTAGTAATAATATAAACACCTGATTATGAATTAATTATGATAATTATGTTTTAAAAAATATTTTATAAAAAAGGTATTATTAAATTAAATATTTGACTAAACAAACGGTTTTCTATAAAATACTGTCTTTATTAATGAACAATAATAAACAAATTTATTAATTATTTTGTAAATTTGTAGATATTATTTGATTTCTAACCATAAGCACAAAAACACATGAAACTGAATTTTATTTACAACTTAGTTTTGTCATTTTGCTTGTTTGCAGTCGCGAGCCAAGCACAACCTATCAATGACAATTGCGCAACAGCCACACCAATACCGACACCCGAATCGTGGTGCGGCACAGGTTTGAGCAACGTTGGCGCTACGCCATCGCAATACAGCGCGCCAATTTGTAGCGACAAAGATCAAGGTGATGTCTGGTTCACATTCAAGGCAATATACACGCAGGTAAAGATAAAAGTAACTGGTAAAACCATGAAACAGCCAATGGTGGCACTATACGTGAGCAAAGACGCACAATGTGGCAATCTGCTTTTTGAATACGTTTGCAATTATGATGTAGATTTGGACAATATCACGGATTTGGTCGCGACAGGCCTCGCGCAAAACGACCAAGTTTTGATACGTATATATGGCGAAGATGGTTCGAAAGGCACTTTTGATGTATGCGTCAAAAATTATGGTTCGCAATTTAACCCATCGGCAGCATATAGCGACTACGACAAAGCGTTTGCGTTATGCGATAAATCTAGTTTAGATTTCAATACTTCGGGTACGATTGGTGCTAAACCTACCGAAGCAAACGAGTTGCCTTGTTTTGCAACACAGTTTAATCCTAACGCGACAAAGCAAAAAAATAGAGCGCAATGGTTAAAATTTCAGTGCGAAAAGCCTGGAAAACTATCATTCATCATCACGCCTAAAAACGTTTTAACTGACGATATAGATTTTGCGATTTTTAAATTGGCTGATGGCCCAAACACAAATTTGACCGACTTTTCAAAACCGTTGCGTTGCATAGGCGCAAGTCAGTCTTTCAATGGTAATTGCACTGGTGCAACTGGATTGAGTGAAACCGAAAACGATTTCGACACAGATCCTTCTTGCCCTTTCGGAAAAAATAACTTTTTGGCAGCCTTGGATATGGAAAAAGGAGCTTGGTATGCGCTTTATATCAACACTAATTTGCTTCAGAATGTAGTGCCAACAGGCGCTTTAAAAGGCTATACAATTGATTTTGGAGGAAACGGCACATTTGCTTGCTATCAAGGCACTAACCCGACCAACGATTTTAGTGTTTTTAATAAACTAAAATTATATCCGAATCCAACGGCCACACACAGCTTCACGATTGAAGGCGAACTGATGAATCCTAATGATTCAAAAATACAAATAAAATTATTCAATGCGCTTGGTCAAACGGTTTTTCAAACAAATTTAGATACCAGCAACGGTAATGTACAGCAAACCATAGAGTTGCCTTTGTCTATCGAAAATGGCTTTTATTTTCTCGACATCAGCAATGGAGTAGGGCGTAGTGTGCAGAAATTGATATTGAAATAATGGGGAACGAGAGTCGAAAATCGAGAGTCGAAAGTTGCTAACTGGCAAAATCGTGAGTCGTGAGAGAAAATTGCTTAGGCAATTTTTTTTTCGTGAGTCGTGAGAAACGAGAGGGATCAAGAGTTGCTGAGAAACATCTGTGTAAATCTGTGTAATCTGTGAGAGAAAAATCGAGAGTCGAAAATCGAGAGTCGAAAGTTGCTAACTGGCAAAAATAGATAGTCGAGAGTTGTCAAATCTAATCTGTGTTAATCTGTGTAATCTGTGAGAGAAAATCTTTCTATAAATCTGAGAGAGAAATTAAATATAAATGGGAAAATTAAAATTACGTGCGGAGGATTTGCGCCAAATTGGTTACGAAAACGCACGAATCATACAGACAGCGATGATGCTTTGTGGAAAACATTACAAATCGTCGCCGAAAGAAGAAGTGTTAGGTTTATTGACAGCTTTACTCGAAAAACCGAGCGAATATAAGGCTGATAAAGCCTTGCACAAAATCGCCGAAATGCTTTTGGAGCGCGATCCTGTGAATCCAGATTTTGAAAGTAAAACCTATAAATTACTCGAAAACTCAGTTCCGTTTACGACTTATGGTGTCGAGCAAATAGAAGAAAGTGCTATAAAACAGATGGAATTGGCTGCAAAATTGCCCATTTCTGTCGCTGCGGCTTTGATGCCTGATGCACACCAAGGTTACGGTTTGCCGATTGGCGGCGTGTTGGCAACTAACGGCGCGGTCATTCCCTATGGTGTTGGCGTAGATATTGGTTGCCGTATGTGCCTGAGTGTTTTTGATATTTCGCCCGAACAACTTGTTAAAAAACAAAAAGATTTTGCTTCACTTTTGATGCAACATACGGTGTTTGGTACTGGCGGTGCGTTCACAAATCCGACTGACCATGAGGTGTTGAACAATCAATTATTTAATGAAAATCGTTTTTTGAAAAACCTACAACACAAGGCTGCACAACAAATTGGTTCATCGGGTTCAGGTAATCATTTTGTGGAATTTGGTGTGGTCGAAATCGTAGAAAAAGATGCCATTTTAGGCTTAAAACCTGGTCAATATATCGGTCTTTTATCACATTCGGGATCGCGTGGATTGGGTGCGAATATCGCCAATCATTATACCAAAATTGCGACTGAAATGTGTCGTTTGCCACAAGAAGCAAAGCATTTGGCTTGGCTCGACCTCGATAATGTATATGGTCAAGAGTATTGGTTGGCCATGAATTTGGCTGGCGATTACGCCTCGGCTTGCCATGACGTGATTCATCAAAAAATAGCGAAAGCATTGGGCGAAAAGCCTTTAAAAATAGTCGAAAATCATCATAATTTTGCTTGGAAAGAGGTCATCGACGGGCGCGAATTAATTGTTCATCGCAAAGGTGCAACGCCAGCTGCTGTGGACGAGTTGGGCATTATTCCAGGCTCTATGAGCGCATCGGGTTTTATCGTGAAAGGCAAAGGTCAGTTATCGGCGTTACAATCAGCATCACATGGTGCAGGACGTAGGTTGTCGCGTGCGCAAGCCTCAAAATCCACCACCCAAGGAGCTTTGAAAGCCTTACTGAAAAAACACGATGTGATGTTACTTGGCGGCGGTCTCGACGAAGCGCCACACGCCTATAAAGACATCCATGAAGTCATGAAATCGCAACAAGATTTGGTCGAAATCGTCGGTAGTTTTTTACCGAAAATTGTGAGAATGGACGGGTGATTTTTAAATTAAGAAAATTAAAAAATTAAGAAAATTAAGAAAATTAATTATAAATTAAAAATTTAAAAATAATCTATTGTTTTTTATTTTATAATTAATTGATAATCAAATAGTTAAATTAAAATAATTTATTATTTTTAAATGAAAAATTATCTTTTAAAATATACGCTTCGGCTCGCGGATAATGCCTTAATATTAGGACATAGAATCTCGGAATGGACAGCGAAAGCACCTGAATTGGAGGTAGATATGGCCTTGCAAAACATTGCGTTGGACTTGCTCGGCGAGGCGCGTTCGCTTTATCAATATGCGTCCGAACTCGATGGCGAGGGCAAAGCGGAAGACTTTTGGGCGTATTTGAGAAAGGAAAATGAGTTTGTAAATGTGCTGCTCGTAGAGTTGCCGAACGGGAACTTTGGCGACACGATTGCGCGTATGTTTTTGTATCATGTTTATCATTTATATTTGCTCGAACAGCTGACACAAAGTGCCGATACTACGCTTTCGGCGATTACCGAAAAGTCTATAAAAGAAGCAACTTATCACGTGCGTTGGACTTCGGAATGGATGATTCGATTGGGCGATGGTACTCCCGAAAGTCATCAAAAAATACAAAATGGTTTAAATTCGGCTTGGAATTATGTCGGCGAATTGTTTGAAACAGACGAAACGGATACGATGATGCTCGATTTTAACATCGGTGCAGATGCTGAAACGATTCGTGGAAAATGGAGTTTCAAAGTTTCAGAAATCCTACGTGAAGCGACGCTTTCGCAACCCGAAGGATTCGGTTTTCAGAAAGGTGGTCGTAATGGCCGACACACCGAACACCTCGGTTATTTGCTCACCGAATTGCAATATATGCAACGCGCTTATCCAAATATGTCGTGGTGAAATTGTTAAAAGTCGTAATTTTTAGCCATTTTTCCAATAAGGTAAAATTTAAAGATTTTGTTCAAAATTTAGTACAATTTGTGATAAGCAATAGGCAATTTACAATAAGCAAAAATTAGATTTCAGCAATAAAAATAATGTTTGGTTTTAAAATTGCCTATTGCACATTGCTTATTGTAACGGAAAATACAATCAAAAAAGGAAAGTATTCTAAATACTTAAAAAAGGTAAAGTAGTTACTAAATAAAATAAATGAACACAAGTAATTCATTATCAGATAATTATAAAGAAGGTCAGGTTTGGAAAATTCTCGAAAGCATTCCAGATCCAGAAATTCCTGTGCTAACTGTGTTGGATTTAGGTATCGTACGAAAGGTTATAATTGAAGGCAAAAACGTAGATGTTCACATCACGCCGACCTATTCCGCTTGCCCTGCTATGACTATGATTGCAATGCAAATAAAAGTAGCTTTGTTGTCCAATAATTTTGAAAATGTAACCGTTACACACGTATTACAACCAGCTTGGACAACCGATTGGATAAGCGATGCGGCCAAACAAAAGCTAAAAGAGTACGGCATTACACCACCACAAAACAAAGCTCGATTGGATAGGTTGTTGTTTGAAACCGAAGTCGTGCCTTGCCCTCGTTGCGAGTCCACGGACACGTCCGTCATCAGCGAATTTGGCTCGACGGCTTGCAAATCGCTGCACAAATGCAACGATTGCTTAGAGGCATTCGATTATTTTAAATGTCATTGAAAAATGTAGCACCGAATTCATTCGGTTTTTATACTTTTTACAAAAAAGCGCTACACAAATGAATATATCACAATGGTATTAGAAAACTGAAAAAACCTAAAAAACAAATCTCTTTATGAAAAATATAGGAATCATAGGTAGTGGCGCTATGGGCAGCGGAATTGCACAAGTAGCAGCTATGGCGGATTGTAAAGTTTGGCTTTTTGATGTGAACCAAATCGCACTCGAAAAAGCAACATTGAGTATAGAAAATTCGCTCCAAAAGCTACTCGAAAAAGGCAAAATTGATGCTAGTATAAAAACACAAATCGTTGATAATCTGATATTTACACAAGCTATAAATGATTTTTCGGATTGTGAACTCGTCATAGAAGCCATCGTTGAAAACATTGACATCAAGAAAAAAGTATTCGCTGATGTCGAAAAAGTTGTTAGTCAAGATTGTATTTTGGCCAGTAATACATCGTCGTTGTCTATCACATCTATCGCAGCGGCTTGTCAACATCCGAGCCGAGTGATTGGAATTCACTTCTTCAATCCACCAATTTTGATGGCATTGGTGGAAGTTATTCCTGCTTTACAAACAGCTGAAAACGTGCGAGATACAGCTGTAAAAACTATCACTAATTGGGGCAAACAAGTCGTGATTGCGAGAGACACACCAGCTTTTATCGTAAACAGAGTAGCGCGACCATATTATGGCGAGGCCATCAGAATCCTTGAAGAAGGTTTGGCGGACATGGAAACCATTGATGCGGCCATGACAAAACTCGGCGGTTTCCGTATGGGACCTTTCGAGTTGATGGATTTTATTGGCCACGATGTCAATTTTGCAGTGACCGAAAGTGTGTTTCAAGCCTTTTATTTTGAGCCACGTTATCGCCCATCTTTTACCCAAAAACGGTTGGTAGAAGCAGGATATTTAGGTCGAAAATCTGGTAAAGGATTTTATAATTATGCTGAAAATACAAGCAAAAATGCGCCAAATGACGATGTTTTGCTACAAAAAATGATTTTTGAGCGCATCATTGTCATGCTCATCAACGAAGCGGCGGAGGCTTTACATTATGGCGTAGCTTCTATGCAAGACCTCGATTTGGCGATGACAAAAGGCGTAAATTATCCCAAAGGCTTACTGCAATGGGCCGATGATTTTGGCATTGCACTCGTGGTGCAACACCTTGATATGTTGTATAATACTTACCACGAAGACCGCTACCGATGCAGCGTTTTGTTGCGCAAAATGAATGGTTTGGGAAAAGGTTTTTATCCGTAAAATTGAGAAAAAACAACTAAAAACAAGTAATTATCTCAAAAAATAGTATCTTTGTATAAAAATATTTATGATAGGCACAAAATTAATTCGATTCGATTGGGCAATAAAAAATCTACTTCGCGACAAAGGAAACTTTGTTGTCTTAGAAGGCTTTTTGTCGGTTCTATTGAATGAAACGGTTTTGATTCGTCAAATATTAAGTAGCCAAGCCAACAAAGAAACAGAAGATGACAAATACAATGATGTCGATATTTTAGTAGAAAATTCGAGCGGCGAATTAATCATTATCGAGGTACAAAACACAAAAGAGTTCGATTATTTTCAGCGTATTTTATTTGGCACTTCAAAGGCAATTGCTGAATACATTAGTGAAGGACAGAAATATGCCGAGGTTAAAATGGTAATATCCATCACGATTGCATATTTCGATTTAGGGCAAGGTGCAGATTATGTATATCATGGCACAACTAATTTTAAAGGTATTCATAAAGGCGATACTTTGACGCTTTCTGAAAAACAAAAAAACTTGTGCGAAAAACAACATGTTTTTCAGATTTATCCTGAATATTGGATTATAAAAGCTGGAATTTTTGATGAATCCGAAGTAAATGACGAACTCGATGAATGGATTTATTTTTTCAAAACTGGACAAGTAAAAGACGAATTTACAGCACCTGGATTAACGGAAGCCAAAGAAAAATTGAGTAAACTTAAATTAACAGCTGCCGAACGTAAAGAATATGAAGCTTTTGTGGAACGCTTGCGAAGACTTGCAAGTTACCAATATACAGAAATGGAAGATATAAAAGACTTGATAATAGAAGCAAAAACTGAAATTATTATGGAACTTTGGGCTGATAATATGCCGATTGCTAAGATTTCAAAATATGTAAAAATGACTGAAAGTGCGGTAGAAAAAATCATCAATAACGAAAATAAAAAGTCATAATACGGATGCCGTGTTATGACTTTTTGCTTTTTATCAAAACTTCACTTCTTTCATCTTCCGCAACAATTTCATCATTTTTATATTCAAGCCTACATTTACATTAAAGTATTTATTGTTAATCAAAATCCATTCTTTTTCGCGGCGCACGGTATGAATATCGGTGTATAATATACGGTGTGGACGCTCAAAATGTAGCTTCCAATACAAGGCTTTATCGGTCATGGCCACGCCTTCTTTACACGAACCGAGCAACGTTTGATCTATGATAAAATATAACCTTTCGTCAGTGCCAGCTTGTACAAAAGAGTCGGCAGCGTTCCGTAATTTTTGAGTTGGCATCGTGATAAAATCTGTATAAATTTTTTCTACTTCTACATCAAGATTTAGATAATCAGATATAAGTATCTGTTTATCAAGTTTTTGTGCTTCGTCAGCATATTTCAAGATAGCTTGTGGATACGGATAAAGATTCAAATCCGAGCAATGCACAATCATCAAATAATCCATCAAATTCTCGAAAACTTGGCTGACTAATAGTGTGAAATCGGACTCCGCATCTTTGCTTTTTGCTTGCAATTGGTGCATCTCGTCCACCAAAATATCGGCGCGATCTTCGAGTACATCTTGAAAACGAACTTTATAAAATCGCTCTACATAATCCGCATAAAGCGACGCTTTTTGCTCGTCTTCTACACGCTTGCGCAAAGCCATAAAAAAATCAGCTTTGACTTCGGCTTTCAACTTTTTTTTATCTTTTGGCGTATAAAGATAAATCAAATCCCGCGAAGTCACTTTTGGTTTTTGCGGCTCAAGCACCAAATCGCCCTCGTCGTGCAGACAAGTACCGCAGTGATGACAAAACTTTGCACCCACCAATAATTTTGCGCTACAACTTGGACAATAAATCATGTTTTAATTTCTTGATTTGTAAAAACTTTGGAATTTTGTGAAAATAAAAGTAACTATTATCTATTTATAGTTTCAATAAGCAATAGACAATAAGCAATAAATCAACTTATTTCGGACAAAAATTGCTTATCGCAAATTGCTAATTTTACTAATAATGAACCACATATCGAATACGAATTTACTGATTAAACTATGGTCAAAATGTTACAATAACTTTTGAATTATTTTCAAACACAAAGTTAAAACTTTTAATATTTAAAAACAAATATTTTATTATATTTTTTATTAATAAATAAATATTTTTATAATTTAATAAAAAACGTAGAAACCATATCGCTAGATTTGCGTTTATTACTGAAAGAAAAATATTTGACAGCATTAATTGAGGAATAATTACATATAATGTTAAAGTCTCATGTTACGCACAGCCTTTAAAAAAAATAAAAATAAGCATTAAATTTTACTCTAAATTAGTACGTTTGGGGTTGTGCCTTGTAGAAATTCGAGTTTTTGCAAAATGAAGTCGGATGAAGCGGAAAACTGTTTGAAGTCTGGCGAAAGCCGACGAGTTTTTTCCGCACCGACGTAATTTTAAGCAAAAAGTACGGAATTTATGCAGAGTACTTGATTTTTTTGGTTACTTTTTCTTTACTCCTTCCCTTTTGGGGAAGGTCGGGATGGGGCAGGAAAAAAGTGACAAAAGGCCAGCTAAATAGTTCTGGCAAATCAAACTCAAAAGAGTCAATTTAAAAGACGTTGCATAAGATGAATTAAGACTATAAAAGACTAACTGACAACAATGAATAATTGACAATTTTGACTTATTTCTTTTCACATTAAAAATAAAACGTATATTTGCCATGGCAAAAATGATAAAAAAAAGCGACCTCGATTCTAAGATTT
>JAYUJV010000329.1:0-7327 GCA_043764975.1 Saprospirales bacterium | reverse complement strand
AGAAAAGATTTTTCTCCACACTTAGAAAAATCTATCGTTGCGCCTTCAATTGGCGTTTTTTCAAACTCATCAAAAATAGAAATTATAATCGATTCTGTTTGCTTCGATACTTGATAAATATCTTCAGCACCTTTACCGCCTACTCTATTCGACACCAAAAATCCTCTATTCTTTTTTGAATCAAACACAAAACCATAATCATCGCGTGATGAATTGACGCCAGTGCCAAGGTGAAATATTTTTTCCCAGTCGTTGCCTTTTTTCTCAGCTCTGAATATATCCATACCGCCAAATCCAGAATGATAATCTGATGCAAAAAACAAATTTGTACCATCAAAATAAGGCGTGATTTCGTTACCAATTGTATTTACGGCTTGACCGAGATTGATAGGTTCTGTCCAAGTTTCGCCCGATTTTTTTGAAAAATACAAATCAAAACCACCAAAACCACCAGGTCTGTCGGATGCAAAATAAACCACCGAACCATCTTGATTCAGACTTGCATAACCGTTACTTTGTTCATTGTTGAAAGGGAAAGCCTTGGATTCGCCCCAGTCGCCGTTATCTTTTACAGGCGCAATGTACATCGAAAGCTCAAGCCCATTGTTGAGTTGCATACGCGTACCGTCCACAAAATTATTTTTGGTATAAACCACCCAACGTCCATCGCCAGAAAAAGCAACTGGGCCTTGATTCATCGTATTTTTCAAGTCAGATTTGAATAACAACGGCTCAGAAAGTGCATCGCCAGCTTCAAATTCAGCTACAAAAAGCTGATTCGGATTTACCGAACCGCCTTTTTCTTCCATCTTGCGCTTGATGTCTTTACGTGCAGAACTATAAATAACGCGATTGTTGCTCATCGCAATTCCGAAATCAGAAACAGGAGAGTTCAAAGTCGAAGCACTCACCTTATATAATGAAGGCAACTCTTGACCACTCGCTGCAAAATCCCTCGCACCAATCCAGTGCGTTCCTTCTTCCTTATTTTTCAAAGCATATTGTGCAAAAACCGTTTTTGCACCTTCATAATCGCTTTTTCCCATCAATAATTTGCCATATTGAAGGACATACATCGGATTTACATCGGGCAAAGTTGTACCTTTTGCATACCAATTTTTAGCATCATCGAATTGATTTAGCAAATAATAACATTCGCCAATTTTACAATAAGCCTCGCTATTATTGCTGTCTTTATTGACCACCGACAAATAGTTTTTGATGGCATCTTGAAAACGATTTAACTCAAATTGTTTATTTGCTTTTTCCATTTGCGCTTGTGCATTGTATAATGCCGAAAGCAAAAAGATTGCAGAAATCAGTGTCCTCTTCATAGTAAATTTTCGATAAAAAAAGAATTTTTCCTCCAAGTAACGAGTAGATAATAAGTTGGCAAAGTTGAGTGTAGTATTTTAGACTTAGACGAACTTTATTTGAAGTTCGATGCAGCGCATCGGGCTGAAAATACAGCGAAGTATAAGTTTAAAATAGTAGCGATAACGCCAAATTATTATTTAATCGTTACTTAACGTATAGCAAAACATAATTATTATGCGCCATACTTAAACCAAAGTTACAAATATTTTGTGAATCTGAAAACTTATATCCACAAAAAAAGCCTTGTAAGTATTTACAAGGCTTTTTAAAAACTTATTTATTATTTTCGTAACATTTAAAATACAGAAAATCAAGTTATTAAAAAATAAATTTTATATTATATTAATAAAATAAATTAGATATTTTTAATTTTTTTTTGAATTAATATTTTTAAAAAACTTTAAAATAAAGTTAATAACTACGCTTAAACTTCGCTCAAATTTTCTTCTTTTTTTGCCAAAAATATTTCCGCCATCATGCAGCGCGCGCTTCCGCCGCCGTAAGTTTCGATGGTATAAAGTGGCGTATGTAGAATTTCGGTATGTGTTTCAATTTGTTCTATCTGACTGTCTGTCAATGACTTATACGCTTGTTCGGACATAACCAGAAACGTATCGCCGCTTTCGTTGCGTACCTGCAACATATTGCCAGCAAAGTGCATCATCTGCTCAAGCGTGATTTCGATGACTTCTTTATCGGTGTCGAGAATACTTTGCTCCACCATAATTCGTTCGTCGGCATCAACTATGGTATCAAGACAAATGACGACGAAGTTTTCGCCAATCGCCATCATCACATTGGTGTGGTATATTTGCTGACCATTGCCATCAACGGCTGTAAAAACGACTTTTTCAAAATTAGTCATTTCACAAAAATTTTCTAAAATTGAATCGTCTGTTCGCGGACTTAGACAAGCGTAAACCAAGAATTGAGGGCGATCTAAAATCATGCTTCCTGTCCCTTCGAGAAATAGATTATCGGCTTCAGCTTTTTCTAAATGAAAACGTCCATTTACTTGAAACCGCTGTGAAATTTGCTCAATAATTGCCTCCGAACGTTCCAATCTCCTCACTTCGGCGTACATCGGATAAGTAACAATCGCACCATTGTCATGGAATGAAATCCAATTGTTAGGAAAAATGGCATCAGGTTTTATCGGCGTAACCGAATCATTTGCAACAACTACATTCACACCTTTTGATTGCAACTTTGCAACAAACGCATCAAATTCGATTTTTGCTTTCTCTTGTATTTCACTGATTGTCAATGACTTATCATTGGTCTGAAACGCATTACTAGCTGCAGTTTCTTCATTAAAACCAAAATTGGCAGGGCGAACCATGAGTATATTTGAAGTGGAAACGTATGACATATATTTATTATATTAATTTATTATTTATTTTAAAATACAAAAGTAAGAATTTGATTTGAAATTTTTGAAAAAAATAATTCAATCCAAATGATTTCAACAATTTATTCTTAATTTTACATCAATTTATATTCATTAAAAAAAAGAAAAATGACAAATTTTATCAGCATTTCAGTCAGCGTAAATGCAAAAGCAGAAAAGGCGTGGGATTATTGGACAAAACCCGAACACATCGTTAATTGGAATCATGCGAGCGATGATTGGCATACGCCACGCGCCACCGTTGATCTCAAAGTTGGTGGACATTTTATGAGCCGAATGGAAGCTAAAGATGGCAGTTTTGGCTTTGATTTTACAGGCCAATATGTAGCCATTGACAATCAAAAGCTGATAGAATACGAAATAATTGGCGGGAGAACAGTAAAAATTGAGTTCAAAACAGTTGAAAATCAAACTGAAATATCGCAGACTTTTCAAGCCGAAGATGAAAACTCACTCGAAATGCAACGCCAAGGTTGGCAAGCAATTATGAATAATTTTAAAAAATATATTGAGGCTTAAAGTGTAAAGTGCGGTCAATTGGTAGTGGGGTCAATTGGTAATTGACCATAATTTGTTGTGTGGTCAATTGATAATTGACCACATAGGAATCTTTTATTAGCCAATTATCAATTGGCTTCACTTTATTATGCCAATTACCAATTGGCATCACGTACAATTGGCCTCACCTAACTCGCTGCATTTGCCTTCATCTCTGCAGCCAATTCTTTTCCCAAATACTTTTCAATAAAATTATGTACCCAATATATGACTGGCGTCATCAATATCGCAACAATCAGTTTGTATGTATAAGCGACTAAAGCCAAAACAATAATGGTAATAAAATCAAATTTGCCCGATAAATAAAAAGCAATAAATAAAACCACAAAACTATCTATAAATTGAGAAATCAAGGTAGAGCCTGTACTTCTGAGCCATAACTTACCTTCTCCAGTCGATTTTTTGATTTGATGAAAGGCCATAACATCTACCAATTGCGACAACAAAAAAGCTGCCAAAGAGCCAACAATAATCCACATACCTTGTCCAAATATCAATGAAAAAGCATAATTATAATCAGCCACTTTGCTTTTAACATCGGCCGCTTGGTCAGCTGGCAGATTGGCATAGTGCGAGTTTGGCCAAAAATCTGCTGGCGATAAATTGATGCCAATATAAAACATCAAAAAACCAAAAGCAATCAAGGTTGCAGTCAAAAACGATAAAAAACGAACGCCTTTTCGACCATAATATTCATTTATAATATCGGTCATAATAAAGACAATTGGCCAATTCAAAACTCCAGCCGCCATGTTAAATGACAAGCCGTTTTTGCCAAACAGCGAAAAATTAAGCGGTTGAAAACCAAGCGAACGCTCAACTGAAAAGATTTTTACGCCCAAAAATTCCGCAAAAATGGCATTGGCAATAAAAAAACCTGATAAAACGATGAATAATACAACAGCTTTTGACTCAAAAACTGCTTTGTAAGATTTTTGTTTGTTCTCCATAATAAGTGATAGTTTATAGTAATGTTAACATTCACATATTATAAACCATTCAGATTTAATTTTGTTCACAATCTATAAAGCGCGAATTTTTCGCTTCAATCGGTCAATTGCGTCTTCTCTTTCTACCAAAATATATTTGACAGAAAATGCAGCCATATTTTCAAAAATACATTGGCTCGAACCTGCTCTAAAATTAACAATTGGCCTTGTATCAATCGAAAAAACGTAACGACCAAAACTCAATTCAGCACCAACTAACCCAGTTGCACCAGGTTGTCTTACGAAACTCGTATTCTGGGTATTTGGCAAATTAAAATTAACACCTACACCATAATATAGGTTAAATCGCTTACCCAACATCGGATAATGGTCTTCCCAAAGTAACGCTACTTTTGCATCTTTATTACGAATGCCAGTGGATATTATCCCTTCCAACGTTTGGTGTTTTCCTACAATTTGCTGTATCGTCAATCCAATTTCAGAACCAAACCGAATCCCAATAGCGGTCTTATAATTTTGCGCATTTGCTACAAAACAAGATATTAACAATATAATTACGACAACATTTCTATTCATTATTTAATAAAATTGAATTATTTTTAAATATTAAAAATTAAGAAGCGCAAATGTAATACATTATTGGAAATAAAAAAAACGTCAAAGAGAAAACTCAAAGACGTTTTTTTATATTTATTTAAATATCAAAACCTAATTTTTCGAGAAAAATGAATCTCCAAAACCTTGAGATTTCAAGGCCGTTACTAAACCTTCAGCATCGTTTTGAGTCGGATAATTTTCAGCAATTACTCTGTATAATGATTTTCCTTTTAGCATCACAATTTTAGTGTTTACGTAGTTCATTGACAACATTTTTTGCTTCAAAATATCTGCATTGTTTTTGTTACCAAATGTACCAACTACCACATCAAATCCATTTGTATTGTTCTCTGATGTTGCAACACTTTGTGTTTGTACATCAGTCGTTGTACTTGTTTCGGTCTCCGTTTTCGTGTTTTGATAACGAACTTTGGTAGCACCACCAGTCTGAACTGGCTTTCCACCACGACTAATTACGTTTGATTTTTCATCAACGATGTAAGAATCCGGTTTTGGATCCGTAAATTCGGGCATTTTATCGACTACCGAAACGCTTGCATTTGAAGGTACTTTCGTAATTTTTACTTCTGTACGACGATTGCGTTGATGTTCTTCTTCGGTACAAGTTGCGCCATCGGCACATTCATTACGCAATTTATTTTCGCCATAACCAACGGCAACCATTCTATTAGCACGAACACCATTTTTGACTAAATAACGCACCACACTTTCAGCTCTTCGCTGCGAAAGATTTTGGTTATATTCGGTCGTGCCACGACAATCCGTATGCGAAGATAGTTCAATTTCTAGCTCAGGATAAGTTTGCATGACTTTGAGCAAAGCATTGATGTCGCGCAAAGCATCGGGGCGTAAGGTTGCATCATTGTAGTTATAGTAAACATTCGTCAATTCAAAAACTTGACCTTCGCGGAAAGGCGCAGGTGCTGGCGTAGTCGTTTGTTCACGAATTTGTATTTTCAGAGGCATCGTCGGATCTAACTTCATAGAAGTCGTCGGAAGATTCGGCTTGCGAACCGTAGAAGTATAAACTTTATTCGGCAATGCCACATAATCAAAATTACCTTCTGGGTCAGACATAACCACTTGTGGCGTACCATTTTCATTGTCAGTAATCGTCACTTGTGCATTCGGAATCGGCTGACCAGCATCATTGATGACTTGGCCAACCATCGGTTTGCCAGCTTTCAATTTATCCAACAAAACAACATACTCTTTTTTATCAGCACGCGCTTTCAAAATCACTTGCTTTGGCGCATAACCTTCTTTGGTTACATTCACGAGATAATCGCCATCTGCAACCATAAATGGTGCATGACAAGTTGCGTCAGTTGTCAATACTTTTAGTGGTTGCGCTTCTACCAATTGCAATATATTTGTATTGTCATTCGCTTCTAACTTATTGATACTCCCACTTTTATCCGTAGAAATACTACTTATATCAAAATCTGTAATGTTTACATATTTTGCCGTTGCATCTTCAATCAGTGACTGGTCAGCCGCAGCTTTTACGCAAAGAACTGTTCCAGCTTTTGCAGCCATTGCTGGGTTAGCAGGTACTTTTTCGGTACTCGTAAAGCTATAAATATCGTCTTCTCCTTTCGAGCCAACTCGATTAGATGTAAAATATCCATTGCGGCGATCGAGGTCTAAAATCAATCCAAAATCATCGCCAGCCGAGTTAAATGGCTTACCGAGATTGGTTACATTCTCGAAATTTTTACCATTCATTTTGGCATAATACATATCCAATCCACCAATGCCACCTTTCGTATCAGAAGCAAAAAACAAAGTTCCGTCAGCATGAATAAAAGGAAATGCTTCATTTTGAGCTGTATTTATAGGTGCTCCAAGGTTTATTGGTTCGCTCCAAGTGTCACCATTTCGGTTAGCAACCCAAATGTCATAACCACCCAAACCGCCAGGGCGATTCGATGAAAAATACAATTTTTTACCATCTAACGAAAGTGTAGGATGACGAAAAGCGTATTCCGAAATATTAAAACCTAATTTCGTGATATTTTTCCAAGCATTTCCGACTTTTGTAGCCGTATAAATTTGCTGCAAAGCGCGATCTTTGCCAGTTTCTTTGTCTTTTACCAAGATTAGTTTTCCATTTTCAAAGTTATTTCTTGAAAAGAAAACCTCTTCAGCCACTTTATCAAACGTCAATGGGCCTTCATGAAATGGACTGGTCAATTCGGGTGCAAAGATTTCTGGTTTTTCCAAAATACCATCTGCGCCACGTTTTGCTATTTTGATCGTCATGGCTTGACGGCTGATGTTTTCATCAAAAATCTTAGATTTTGCTTTGCCATTGTCACTTGATATGAACACGATTCCGTCTTCATAAAAAGTGGGGCTAAAATCCAATTTTTCGGTATTCACCGTTTTTTCATTGACAACTGTTACGTTT
>JAYUJV010000328.1:0-2729 GCA_043764975.1 Saprospirales bacterium | reverse complement strand
AAATTGATATTTCTTTCTTTTTGAATACTTTTAACTTTATTCAGCTTCAAAATTAGATAAATCATAACAATACTCTTCCTAACTTAATAGCATTGTCCTTTTGGGAGGGTCGGGGTGGGTCTTATAAATTCTGAACCAACAGTCCATTGCGCATACGCGGCTCGAACCAAGTAGATTTTGGTGGCATAATGCCGTCAGTATCGGCAACGGCCATCAAATCTTTTAGGTCAACTGGGTAGAGCGCAAAACCAATACTATTGGGTTGTTTGTCACAACTTTCAATCAGGTTTGATAGACTTTGCTGGCCGTCGGCATATTTTACCCTTTGGTCTGTTTTTATATTTTTAATATCAAGAATATTCTTAAAAACGTGTTCGTTGAGCAAAGCAACATCGAGAATAGTTAGTTTTTTATCTACTTTATTCAAGGTTTCTTTTTTCCAAGTCATCATGTAATATTGACCTTGTATATATAGTCCAATATCCGTTTTTCGAGTCGGATTCTTTGGTTTTTCGAGTAGTTTGATATCTGAAAAAGCTGATAATTGCGACAAAAAAGTAGTTTTATCAAAATCCTCGCCCATAGTTACGATACGATTATAAGCCTTTATCTCTAACTCTTTGCTACTAAATAGTGCGCACAAAAAGGCATCATGTTGAGGTAATTTTCTATCTTTTTCGTACCATTGGTTCAGCCACTTTGAGGCTTCGAGTCGATGATGACCGTCTGCAATATATACTTTTTCGATTTGGGTTTTGTAGAGCGATTCTATCATCGCCAACTCGTCTGGTTCGTAGATGTACCATACGGTATGCTCTTGTTTGTCGATCGGAAAATCAACGACATACATTGGTTCGCGATCTTCTATCAAAAACTCAATGGACATACTGAGTGCCGAATCGTGCTTGTGCGTCAGCAAAATTGGCTTCACAATCGCTTTGCGTTCTATGAGTAGTTTGCCTTGTTGTTGCTCTTTGGCGAGTAACGTATTTTCATGTTTTTTTACACGATTGTCGTAATAATCATTGATGTCCAAGGTCGCGATCAGGCCCACGTGCGTTCGGGTAGCTGTTTTTATTTTATAAATAAAAAAACCTGGCGTGCGCTCATTTAAAAATAGTTTATGTTTGAAGGTATGATAATTTTCTCGGGCATCTTCTACAAATTGTTCAAGATTTGTGATTCTGCGAAAATTAGGAAAAGACGCTGCGAATGGCAATATATTCATTTTGTGATAGACTTTCTGTACGTACAAATGTGGTTGATTTGCAAATATAAGCGAAGACCGCTAGTATTTCATGATTTTTTAACAAAAAATGAAAAAAGATGTATTTGTTTTTCTATTATTTATAAATTTGTACCTATTTTTTATTTTTAAAATTTTGAACCATAGCATCATGGCAAAACAAAACAAAACGACAAGCTCAAAACCAATACTTGCGCCAGAAAAATCAATAGAAAAAAAGCCTTCCTTTTGGAAAAAAAACCTATTGCCAGCTTTTACATTGGCAGCTTTGGCTTTTGTGTTATACATATATTCGGCAGGTTTCGATTATGCTTTGGACGACAAAATTGTGATTCAAGACAATAATTTTGTAAAAAAAGGCACAGCGGGCATTGGCGACATCATGAGTAAAGAAACATTTACTGGTTATTTTGGCGAACAAAAAAACTTAGTGGAAGGCGCACGTTATCGTCCGCTTTCGCTCGTGACTTTTGCTATGGAGTTTCAACGTTTCAAGACTGAAATGAGGAACGAAAAAGGTCAATTGCTACGCGATTCGGCAACCAATAAGCAACTTTATGTCGGAAATCCTGGCATTTCGCACGTCATCAATGTGTTGTTGTATATGTTGTGTGGCTTGATATTGTTTCGTGTTTTGTCTATGTTATGGCCCGTGAGTGAAGGCGAAAAATGGTATTTTTCGTTGCCTTTTGTAGCATCATTGCTATTCGTAGCGCACCCGATACACGTAGAAGTGGTCGCGAATATAAAAGGGCGCGATGAAATTTTGGTGATGCTATTTGCTTTCGCCAGTTTTTATGCCTGTGTTCGATATATCCAAAATCAGCGTTTCATTCATTTGATAACGGCTGGTATTTATTTTTTCCTAGGACTATTGTCCAAAGAAAATACCATTACGTTTTTGGCAGTTATCCCAATCGCTATTTACTTTTTTATAGACGAAAATCGAAATAAAATAATGAAAATGATGTCGCCGTTGTTGATTGCGACCGTCGTGTTTTTGTTTATTCGTTATCGTGTAATTGGTTATTTTTTGAGTAACGGCAACGAAATAACGGACATCATGAACAATCCATTTTATGGCATGACGACTGGCGAGCGCTTGGCAACTACTTTTTATACCTTGGGCAAATACATTACCTTGTTGTTGTTTCCGCATCCGCTCACACACGATTATTATCCTTATCAGATTCCAAAACTCAATTGGAGTAGTCTGTATAGCATCGTTTCATTGGTCGCGTATTTGGCTATGGGCGTGTTTGCACTCATTAGTTTACGTACCAAAAGTTTGGTTGGATTTGGTATTATTTTCTTTTTGGCTACATTATCCATAGTGTCGAACATACCAGTTTCGATTGGCACGTTCATGAATGATCGTTTTGTGTTCATTCCATCTATTGGTTTTTGTATCATTGCTGCTTGGTTTATCGTCAAAAAACTACCAACTTGGTTGCCAACTGGCGGCAGTTTGCCGATAGTAAGT
>JAYUJV010000327.1:0-2749 GCA_043764975.1 Saprospirales bacterium | reverse complement strand
TTAGTGTATTTTTTTGTGGCTTTGCTCAGAATCAAGACTTGATTCATGACCCGATCATACGTTGCTTTTCGATACATCGAATCCGTACCTAAAGGCGTGCCACGCGCAATGCGACGATAATTGGCTTGTTTCAAGACGTCGTTGAGGCCAACCGTAAAATGAAGCGCCTTGAAACTTTCATTGCTCCGAATCGTGCCTATCGAAAGGCTGTTTTTGTCTTTGCTAACGAGTTGTATATCGTTTCGGGTCGTAATCGTGAAACTATCCGTTGCATTTTTTTTGATGGGTATCTGAATCGTGTCACTCACATAAACCAATGTGCCACCCACGGTTTCGAGGGCAATATTGGATAAAAAAAATGAAAAATTTTGTAACTTATACGCTTGTTTATTGATAGTCTGTGGATTTGAATACAAGATTGTATCGCCCAAAGCCTGCGTCAATGACATCATTAGTTGCGGATAAGTACAGGTGCAATTTGCTTGCTTCGGCAAACATGGTTCGTCAGCCGCAACGTTGTAATTGGTCGCCGTAATATCCAGACAACCACGCACTGGCGCTTGGCAACCCAAAAGTAAAAAAGCGAAAAAAAGTATTATATAGAATTTCAAATTTTATTTTTTTTATTAAAGCATTGACAATCAATTGTTTATAAAATTAAAAATAATTATTTTGATAATAATTCAAGTTGTTCATACAGCAAATTGCGCTCGCTCGGACGCTTGGCACTCGCTTCTAATATCTTGCCCGAAGCCGATACGATAATGTATCGCGGAATATACATTGTGCCTGATGCGTCCGAAAAACGGTTACGCAAGTCTGCCACAAGGGCTTCACTTGCGCGAATGTGATGACCATTGAGGTTATAAAAACTAAGACTTTCTTGCCATTGCTTTTCCTTTTCGTCTTTGTCGATAGAAATAAATAACTTGTCAATATTTTTACCTTTTATAAATTTATCGAGATCTGATTGGTACGCAAATTCTTGTTTGCAAGGGCCGCACCAAGTTGCCCAAAGGTCGATATAAACTGTTTTACCACTAAAATTGGCGACCAGTTGTTCAAGTGTATTTACTTTTTCGGGATTGTCGATAATATATATTTCGCCTATATCTTCAATAGGTGTTGCTTCCCATTTTTTGACAATCGGGCCTATGACTCGGCGCAAATATCTATGATAATAACTGTACGGAAACTCTTTAGCGAAGCGGTTATAAATCGAAATCAAGGCTGGTTGGTACTGCTCTTGAGAGGCTTCTTCAAATATCAAATCTGCCAATGCCGCTTCGAGTGACTCGCCAGTAAAATACTGCCGAATGGCTTGCTCTACCTCAAATATATTTTCGCCTTTGCGCAAATCCAAGCCTTCTTTCTTGATTTCGCCCTTGTATGCGCCATGATACCAATCTATAAACTTGTCCATCCATTCATGATACCAATACGAAGACAAGGCCGCTGGATTATTTATTTTTTCGCTCTGGTTGTTGATGTTCCAATATTTTGCCCAATCTTCATTGAAAGGGGTTGGCTCGCCTGGTGCTTGTTTTTTAGGTTTAAATGCTGCAATAACCATACTATTGAACAGCGACGCGTGATAATAACGAATGTCAGCATAAACCATTTTTATAAAACTCGAATCTGGTTTTTCGCGTAGCGAAAAGGCTTGTAAGCTATCTAACTCCGCCGTCCGCAATTGGTTGATGCGGTAATCCACGACTGGTGCCGTAAAATCTTGCAACAATGCTCGTTCGGTAGCGGTTTCTAAAAATCCTGAAAAATATTTTTCATGTTTTAAGGTATTCAAAAAACGATTTTCTTTTTCATTTTTACCATAAAAACTAAGCGTTTCGCTTGGTTTTTCGAGATCGAAGCGAAGACTATCTTTATCATTCGGCTTCACAAATACGCGCCAATAAAACTTTTCGGCATAAAAACTAATGATACTTGTGGTGTCCACAGTTGAATATTCTACCCGAAAATTACCTGCCGTATCCACCTCAACTTTCTGATAGCTACTCAAGAAAAAGCCACCATGCAACGGCGGAATAAACATGACTTGATTGCCATTCAAATGCTTAATCTGTCCGCTCAATATAGTCTGCGCTGACATCGAAAAACAAAAAAGTGCAAGTACAAAACTAAAACATATACGCATAAAAGGCGATGAAAATTAGATATTAAAAAAATGGGATTGGTGGCTTTGGATGTAATTTATACAAATAATTCAACTTGTTTACTATGCAAAGGCTTCATTTCATCCAAAAAACTATGCCATAAAGAAATTGTTAAATTCAAATCGTACAGTGTATTAATTTTATTTAATTCAATTTCTAAATAAATTCTATCTATTTGTTTCGCTAATTCTGAAAGGTCGATTCTCATCAAAACATCTTTTGTAAAAGTTCGCTTTGCGTCTGAAAATGTTACGGATTTCAAAAATTGCATTGTTGTATCAGCATTAAGCAAAATTAGCGTGTAAACAGCAAATTCTATTTTGTCAAAACCAAGTAAATAACAAGTATCGTCTAACATTAATGGTTTTTCATTTTGAGGTAAAATCAAGGTAAAATGAAAAGTCTTATATAGTCCTGAAATCGCAACTTTGAATGGTTTGAAAGAATAATCGCCAATGCCAAAGATAGAAAAAGCTGGTTTATTGTTGTAAATACTAGATTTTCGGGCATCAAAATTTGTTTGATGGTCAGTCAAATATTTATACGTTTTCGGATAATCGTCTTTGATAAATTTG